>NZ_DAHXOI010000004.1:0-117817 GCF_027364955.1 Ferrimicrobium sp. | reverse complement strand
CCCCATCCCAAACCCCCAGACACCAATGAGACCTGCAAAGGTCTCATTGGTGTTTTGGGCCAAGCAAGCGCTGATGGGAAGATTGTCCAAGCCTGGGAAGCCACCAGGCGAGCAGCTCAGACCAGAGCGCATCGTCAATCTGGTACGCATCGCGAATCGCCCGAAGGTAAGGATCGAGGTTACCAGGCATCCACGGTGGCCAAAAACGCGCTGCTCGATCCCAGGCAACCCGCGTTATCGGTAACGGCACCTCTCCGAGATCCCGCGCCGAAAACTTCAATGCCTTCGGGCTTAAGGCCGTTCCTGCACAACGATGCTCCAGGAAACCAGCTGCCACTGGCGAACCGAGCGCAGCTGCGAGTAGCGACAATCCAACCGCTCGTTGATCCTTGGCAAAAAGGGAGATAACCGGCGTGAGCGGCACGGTGGTACCATCCCTGTCGACCCAGGGTGCTACCACTCGTTTCTGCGGTGCTATCACCAGCTTTGGCGTTAACAGCCCACGAAGCGATTTCTTCATCGTGCTCATCGCTTGCTCACTTAGAGCCGGGTAGAGAAAATGGCGTCCCCCGATGCGGACACTGCGGTGACCCCATTGCGGCTCATTCCAACCGAGATGTCCTACGGTGAGCACACGATGGAGTCGCTGCTCGTCAGCTGGTCGTCGTGCACTTGCATTGCGCTCATCGATGTCTGGGGTGGCTTCGCCTACCTTGGCAGCCACCTGATAAAACTCATCACGAAAGCCAGCGGTTACTCTCGCCACATCCTTCACACGCCCTCGCACCGAGAGCCCGAGTGCGGGAGACTCAGCTACCCACGAACCCCAACTGGCGCTACCCTCTCGGATTCCACCCGTACCGGACCACGCTGATTCTCGGACCAGCCTTCGTACCCAAAGGCACACCGTGATCACCGATGCATCGAAGGTTTCCTCAGGCAACCGATCGACCCGTAGCAGTTCTCCTTGCGAATCGATCCATCGACGGACCTCGGACGACCCTTCAGCGGATAGACAAGAGAGCGGTACAATCATGCCACAGACTCCGCCCACCCGTAGATGGTCAAAGGCACGAGCCAGAAAGTAGGTCGAAAGATCAGTGGTCGCCCTCGAAATCTCGCGATAGGTTTGCCGCAGCGTCGCCCAATCGACGCTATTGAAGCCCTCGAACCTACGCGAGCGCAGCCGAGGGCTCAAAAATGGAGGATTTCCGATCACCAGATCAAAGTCACCATACTGACGCGAGAGCTCAGTGTTCAGTGCGGGGTCGAGACCGTCCCCATGAATGATTCGGAGAGCATTTCCCTTCCCCAAGCCAGCGGATAGCTCGCGATCGGAACGTTGCGCTACCTCGGCATCCACCTCAACGCCTATCAAACGGATCGGACTCGGCAACGTTCGATCGGCTGCAACGAGAAAGGACCCGGCACCAGAGGAGAGGTCAAGTACCCGTCGCACCTCGAGATCATACTCTTCAAAGAAGGACCTCAACAGCTGGGTCGCTACCTCCACCGGTGTGAAATACATGCCATGGGCCCGTTCAACAAGGCTCCTGTCGTTGCTCATGACCATCCATGCAATCGGTTGATGACACCCTGGCGATCCACCCAACCGAGGTCTGGTCGATACCAGCACATGCACCCTGGCACGATCGGCACCGTCACCAGAACTTCACCTGCAACCCCATGGGCGAACTGCCCGAACTTGGTCGATCATCACGGTATCACAGCTACGGTGCCGGGGTCTCTGAGGCCTGGACCCAATTGGGAACCACCTCCACCCAAGTTTGCCCTGGCGCTAATGTGATCTGCTCGCCGTTAGCCAGATAATAGGTGGTCGGTTGTTCCAAGGTGCGTCGTTCCCAATGCCCTTTGAAGATCTCACCATTGCGCAAAATCCAAACAGGGCCTTGGCCAACCGTCTGCGAGTGTACGCCAAGGCTGTTGGGGCCGCTCTCGTTGTACTGACCAGGAGGCGCATTGACAAACTGCACCACGACATTGGTCGCATTCAGCTGCTCGCCTCCGTTGCCATAGGCAGGCTGTCCTGAATAGAAACGCAGGAAACGATCAGCGCTTGCGCTCCATTCCCAACTGACGTCCTCCGCCGCCGAAAATGGGAGAACTACCGTACCGACGCCGCTGCCACCTGCGGGGACTTGGGTCGAGAAGTTAAAAAGGCGAGGAGGCGGTGTCTTCGATCCTACCAGCGACCAAATCCCGGCGGGTGATCCATAAAGATTCTCCGGAGGAACGCGCGAGGTAATTCGCACAAATGGCGCTCCCACAAAGGAGAGCGCATCGATGTAGTGCAACCACCCTTGGGCCTTGACCCCTTGGATGTCGGGAATGATGCCACCAGCCGAGACCAAGATCGGATGGCCAAGTTGATGCACCACATGCCAGTCGACCCAACGAAGCGAACGGATCGGTCCCACCATCGGTGGGGACTGACACTGGAAGACAGCGATAAAACGAGTGATGCCTCCCTCCGCCTGGACCTCATAGACCACATCGGCCCCACTTAACCCACTCTGCGGTCGAGCACCAGGGTCATTACCCACTTTGATAGCAAGAGCAGGGCGCTGCGGAACTTGCCCATTGGGTGCCGGCAGATCCGTCAGTGGACATCGCGCGCTAGTGGAGGTCGTCGTCGCGGGCGGTGTTGATTGCACCGTCTTCGATGTCCTGACCGACTTATCCTTTGCAGGAACCCTTGCGTTTGGGCTGGTCCGCAACGAATCGAGGGTTACAGCGCCAATCACAATGACAACGATGGCAAGAACACCAAGAACCTTGATGAGTCTGACTCGTCTCTGTTGTCGCCCTTTTCGTCTTTTGGCACGCGCATGCTGAGCCATCCCACCTCCCCTAGTGGCACACCTCGTCGATGCCCGGCCTAACCACTCCGAGCGATGCCGACCAGGTCACCAAATTTCACCCAGCCTAGCTCGTAGCAGCCATCGGTGACCCTCGCGACGGCATCAAGAGATGCCACCCCATGTCGTAGCCACTGACTCAATGCATACGAAGCTGAATCCCCCACGTGAAGGACAAATGCCCCGCTGATCGGGATTGGCTGGTCGCGCAAGACTGCTCCGATCGAGTAACGTGAGCGCTCCACGAGCATGGGCTGCTCGAGGTACCCCTGCCAACCATCAATATCCTCTTCCATCAAGAGCTCGAGCTGCACCTCTTGCTCAACACCCACACCGATCACTCGCGCACCGACTCGATGCGCCATCATCGTCAAGTTTCTCACAATAGCGCGAACTGCACTCGAGGTCACCATCTCACTGACCAGGCGTCGATCCAACTTGACCCACTCGGGCTCGAGCGCTACGAGGAGCGAGAGTCCACCGTAACCAACGCCTGCATTGTCGAGCGCAATTTCGACACCGAGCCCTCGAAGCGGCCGGAGAGAATCGGCCAGTCCCTCTGGATCCCGGATGATACTCTCCTCAGAAATCTCGATGATCAGTCGGTCACTCCAAGGTGCGACGAGATCCTGCACCGCCGCAGTACCAACGATCGACGGAGATATGTTGACACTCAATCTCGCCTCTGTCTCTTCGGCGCCAAAGCGTTGAAGGAGCCGACTGAGCGTACAGAGCTCCAAGGTGACATCCAGCCCAAGGGCACCAGCACGAGCGAAAAGCTCCTTCGAGCCGACCCGCGGACTACGGGTCAGCCCCTCAATGGCCAGCAGCTGTGCCGAGTGGCAGGAGTTCACTGGCTCGAGCACTGTCGTCAGCTCCTCAGGTGCTGCCAACGTTCGACGAACCTCGGCCTCCCAGTCCCACTCACCAGTGCGGGCAATATCTATCTGCTTGACCATCACGACGCCTCCACGCCCTGTCGCTCTTGATCGCCACTAAGCAGGCGTTCAAGCCGCACAACACCAAGGACACGCCTGGTATGGTCGGTCACCACAAGGGGATCAAAGCGCGTCTCTACTCCCCTTGCCAAGCCCCTTCGCAGACACTCCCGGATGGATGAGCCACACGCAACCTCTGTGACATTCCTAACATGCTCGACTCCATCTGTTCCCCTCGACCAGAGGAATAGCGGTCGACCATAGTGATCGACGCCGATACCGTACGGCTGGTCAGGAAAACTCGTGCTACCGAGCGCTGTCGCAACTGACTCTGTGACCTCAGCGAGCTCTCGTCCAAGAGTGACGTTACGCTCCTTGCGGCTCGAGTGCGAAAGCTTCGCTGTGTTCACCCTTGGGAGTCCTGGCCCAGGTCGAGCAATCCAGTAACCCTGCCCAAGATCGATCCCCAGTCGGGAGGTTTCGTCGAACTCAGCCAGCGTTTCGATCCCCTCAGCGACAACCTTGATGCCCCTGGATCGTGCCGCAGCGACAAGAGTCGAGACGACGGCAGCCTTGGTTTCGGAGTGGTCGATATTCCCAATCAAGAATCGATCGATTTTGATCATATCGGGCTCAAGCTCATACATCAGCTCAAGACCTCCATATCCCGCCCCAGCATCGTCAAGGGCGATGCGGGCTCCGAGCGAACGATAGATCGCCAATTGTCGGCGGAGTTGCTTAGTTTCTGAGACGGGAATGTGTTCGGTGAGTTCAATGACGACTCGATGCAGCGGGGCACTGATGAGTGTGCGATGAATCTCCGCCATCCCTAAATAGATAGGTGAGACATTGACGTGGAGCACAAATCCGCGAGGCAAGAAACGCAATACCGCTAGCCCACGCTCGAGCGCAATCGCCTCCAACTCAGCTCCAAGTCCAAGCTCTGACGCCTCAACGAATAACTGTTCGGTAGAGATCGCCCCAGCAAAACGGGCAAGCGCCTCATAGCCAACGACACCACCATCGTCGAGAGAGACGATCGGTTGGGTGACGATCGCAAGGGTTGTCGGATCAGCAAGCGTTGACGTAATGACCTGAGCGAAGGGTATCTCAGCGAGATCGCTGACATCATTGCCTCGCCCCTCTAGCTCCTTCTCCATAACCCACACCTCATCCCATCCGTCATGCTGACCGCTTTTAGCCATTTCGGCAGAAAACACCGCGCCTTTAACATTCGACAAGGCCGTCCATGGGCGCTGTGGGCCAGCTCCCTCTCTGGGTTACCCAGAAACGGGAGACTCCGCGGGCCGTATCGAGCATTGCGGTCACTAGGATCTAGCTGTCGCGGGCGCTTAGCTCAGTTGGTTAGAGCGCAGCCTTCACACGGCTGAGGTCGGAGGTTCGAGTCCTCTAGCGCCCACCAAAAGTCCCTTACGACGATGAGTAGTCCTCATCTCCCAATCCCTACCAACACCAAAGTAGCTGGGCACGTTCGGGGACCTCGAGCACCATGACAGTGGGCCCCAAGGCTATGACGGTGGTCCTCAAGGCTATGACGGTAGCACCGCAACCGTCATACAGGTAGCGAGCCACCATCACACGATCCCGAACAGGTCAAGGGTGATCCGACACTCCTCGCGCCTACCACTAGGCGTCTCGGCACCCACTGGTGTTCGGCGGTGGCCCTAGTTATCAAAGCCCTTCGAGGGATATCCACCGCCATGGAACCTACTCTTGCACGTCCGTCTGGCCAAGGATACTTCACAACGACGAACTCTGGCGCGGCCACAATACTGGAACCTCGTCTGGACAGCAATCGCATCGGCACGCATGGTACGTCAAATCACCTGATCCAACACTCCAGCGATGTTCAGGGCAGAGATGCCGATGCCGTCAGCAATGGTGGATAGCAGCTCCACGGTGCTGACGGCATCGGCATAACCATCGGTCTTTCAGTCGCTGATCATCTCAGACTCTTGATCCTCAGATGGACGCTTGTTGCCGATCGCGAACCCCGTTACTGCCCCCAGAAGACTGACGGCGATGGCTACCACCATAGCAACATGAAGTCCCGACAGAAACGCAGCGTGGGATCCGTTGGTAATCGCCAGCTGCAGAGCAGGCGGAATGTGGGCGATACGTGGCACCGCGCCTTCGGCGACGAGTGGCTTGGCGGCCAGTATCTTCGGCGCTAGCGCACCCGGAACCCCAGCGTGGGTCAATTTTCCAACCAGTGTCGAGCCAACCCGATCAAGCAAGACCGAACCAAGAACAGAGGTCCCAATCACCCCGCCGATCTGGAGTGCCGTTGACTGGACCCCACCGGCAACACCTGCATCCTGTGAAGGAGCGTTGCCAACGATCGCGTCAGAGGTCGCCGTCAATACAAACCCAACACCGAGACCGAGAATGACGAACGGGATCGCCAACAGAAGATAGTTCGACGAGACCTCAAGACTCGTCAGCACCCAAAGCCCACCTGCCGATAGCAACATGCCAATCGTGACCGGAAATCTTGGACCAAAATGATGGTTAAGGACCGCACCAAGGGGAGCTGAGATAACGAACATCGCGGTAAGCGGTAGCAACCGTACTCCTGCCTCGATTGGCGTGTAGCCATGGACCTCTTGCAGATACAACGAGACAAAGAAGATCACGCCATAGAAGGCGAAGAAGTTCAAGATGACGCTGATGGTCGACATCGAGAGTGCGCGGCTCGCAAAGATCCGAAGTGGAACCAATGGGTTGGTGACTTTACCCTCCGCGAAGATAAAGAGCCCGGCGGCGACGATGGCCCCACCAAAGCAGGCAAGTGTCTTCGGATCTGCCCATCCCCAGGTCTGGGTCTTGATGAGCCCAAAAACCAGCAGGAACAACGAGGCAGCCAAGGTGACGATGCCCGGATAGTCCGGAGACTCGACATCGGTCTCTCTGCTTTCATGCAGCACGAGGACGCTGATAATGATGCCAATGATCGCGACCGGGACGTTCAAATAGAAAACAGATTGCCACGAAACATCCTGGACAAGCAGGCCGCCCACGATTGGGCCTCCTGCAATGGCGATGGCCGAGGTAGCACCCCACACCCCAATCGCAGTATTCAGCTTCTCCAATGGAAAAGTCTTACGCAAAATGGCCAAGGTATTTGGCATGATCAACGCACCGAAGGCACCCTGGAAGGCACGGAACGTGATCACCAGACCGATCGAGCCCGAAAGACCGACACCGGCGCTCGCGAGAGCAAACCCCGCCATGCCGATCAGATAAATTTTTCGACGACCAAGACGGTCACCGAGCTTTCCTGCCGGAATAAGCAAGACGGCGGTGACGAGTAGGTAGCCATTGGTCACCCATTGCAGATCCGCTAGGTTCGCGTGTAGGCCACGCGCGATGAATGGGTTTGCGATCGAGACGACCGTGGCATCGAGACCGACCATAATGACGCCAAAGGCGACCGCCACCAACGAAAACCACGGATTGCCTCGCAGTCGCCGCCTCCCAGGACCTTTCTCTACTACTTCCATCGTAACTCCTCTTTCCTACTCACTGTTCGCACGCATGGAACATCGTTTTTGCTAACACTGCCACCGTGGGAGTGATCCAACCATCCTTGATCGGATCCACACTTTTGTCAGTCACTGCCATTTCCAACCACCACCCTACCCGATTTGTTCCCACAGCTCGCCCCCTCTCAGTCCTACTGACGAGATTCGGGCAGCGCCATTGAGAAAAACCGTCGCGAGCTGGTTAAACGCTGTCATCCATTCGGTGGACAGACTCGCTACCAGGCAAACAATGGAGGCAATACACTGACCTATCATGTCACGCAACCCAAAACAATCAGCGCTCCAACCAGAGAGTATCGCTGCGGTTCGAGCCCGTCGGGCTCACTCAGTCAAGTGGCAACGCTATCCCCTCGACGTTGTGCCGGCCTGGGTCGCCGACATGGACTTCCCGCCGCCAGCACAAGCCCTTGAGTCAGGTATCGAACTGCTCCGCAACGGCGATACCGGCTATCCATCCTCAGATCTCGGTTCAAGCTATGAAGCGGCGTATCAGCATTGGTGCAAGGAGAGTTTTGGAACACAACCGCACCCACTGAAGACCGTCGCCGATGTCGTCGCCGCCCTACGCATCGTTGTGCTGGCTGTGACCGATCCAGGGGCTGGAGTCATCGTTTTGACGCCGAGCTATCCGCCCTTCTTCAATGTAGTCAAGGACGCACAACGGGAACTCATGGAAGTCCCAATGTCACAGGTTGACCAACAGTATCGCGTCGACCTCGAACGACTCGCCACGGCCGCCGCTGACCCGCGAGCACAGGCGATCATTCTGTGCAACCCACAGAATCCGACTGGGCGCATCTTCACAAAATCTGAGCTTGCTGACATCGCCACCATCGCTGACCGAGAGCACCTCACCGTCATCGCTGACGAGATCCACCAGGATCTCTTGAGCCACGGTAGCACCCACGTCCCCTTTGCATCACTGGAGAATGAGAGCGCCACCCGCGCGATCGTGCTCTCATCGCCATCCAAATCCTTCAACATTGCCGGGCTGAAGGTTGCACACATCGAACTGCCAAGTGATCGAGCGCAAAGGGCCCGCCTTGAAGCGAGCCCCCTCCTCGCACTCTCTCAGGCAACTCCGATAGGCCTCGCCGTTGGAGCCGAGGCGTACGAGACCCAGCGCAGTTGGTTGGATGAGGTTCGCCACCTCATCGATGACAACTTCACCATCATGGAAAAGAGCTACGCTAGCAATGAACTTGTATCCTTCACCCATCGCGAAGGCACCTATCTGCTCTGGGGAGAACTCCATCGATTACCGGAAGGCCAATCAGCCTATCAGTTCCTCCTTGATCGTGGGCGACTTGGAGTTGGAGCAGGAGAGGACTACTTGCCAGGCGCCCCCGAGTTCTTCCGTCTCAACCTCGCCGCCTGGCCATCAACTATCACTGCCATCATGGAAAGGATCAACGATGCGCTCGGTACCCTCTAGACCGTCAAAGTCCACACTCATCCAGGCACAGAGGGTGCTCGTACCTACCGAAGACATCCCTCATCTTGCCCGTTTCTTCTCCGCACTCGCCGACCCGACGCGCCTCAAGCTCCTCGTTGCCATCTATTCAGCTGGTCGCCTCGGAGCAACGGAGTGTGTGAAAGCATCGGGACTATCGCAAGGACGGACATCAGTACACTTGAGCTGCCTCACCGCCTGTGGGCTGATAGCGCAAGAACGTGTCGGACGCCGCAAGTATTACCGGATTGCGAGCCCTATCGTCCCTGAGATCCTCCAGTTGTCGCATACTGTAGTCGATGACAATATCGCGGCTATTCAAGGATGCCGAACCGCTCAACCAACCGCTTCCTAACACTGGGCCGCCGTGGAGCCAATTTGCGGTCTATCCATGATCGCCTCTGCATCGCGAAGCACTCGCATGACAACTCGACCGATCACCCTGGGCCAGCGCATGCCCCGTAGAGGCCGACGGCAGTTGTTCTTTGACGACTCTCGACACCCACCCCTTTGGCCACCCTCTCGCCACCCACCCCAGCGTCAAGGGGAAAGGGTATCGGCGTGGAACTAAGCGCAGGGCTTTGTGGCTCGTAATCCTCCAAGCAAGCTGACCTAGCCCTCAGTTCAGCGGCAAATCGCAGCCTTCCAACGTTGGGTTGATCGTCTGAACCCAGGTGCTTCTATCCACCCAACGTCCGCACACCCCTGGAGCCCACTTGGGTATCAAGCAGCAAAGGCGTATCTCAGGCGTACCGTAACCCCAGACCTATCCAGCCCAGCCCAAGGGCACCGCTTAGGACTCCTCGCCAACAATTGCCCAAGCTATGCTTTTGAGCCATTGCCTCAACACTGTTGTTGACGCTGATCCCCATAACGTGCCCTCTCGATCCCTACCGCCACCCGGGGTTCAGCACCGTTCCCACTGGACAGGCGCGACGGACCGCCTACGTAGGAGAATCCCCCAGCGAGAACACACCCCCCCGGTTGATGAGCACGAGGGCTGCAACCAACTCATCGACAAAGTCACCGCCCTCGACTGACCACCGATCGAGAACCGTCTCCGCTACCATGAAGAGGGTGTTCGCGATGAGCGCTACCCGCGGATGCGTCACCTCTGTTCCAAGTCGTTCAGCGATGATCGGACGTAGTCGAACCGCTGACTCCCATCCATCGATCAGCCAACGAGCGCGCAATGAGGGCGTGGTAGCGAGCAAACGTAGTAATTGGCGGTCGCGTTCGACATTACCATCGGCCTCGGATGAACGAAAGACCACCTGCACCGACTCGAGCAACTCTTCCTCCTTTGGCCGGACCGCGAGCGAACCCAACAACTTATCCACCTTCAACCAGAGGAAACTCATCACCACCTCATCCTTGGTGGCGAAGTAACGAAAGAAGGTTCGCGGTGAGATCCCGGCAGCTTGGGCGATCTCCTCCACCGTGGTCTGGTCGAAACCTTTCATTACAAAGAGTTCAGCAGCCGCTTCCGTCAACATCATGCGCGTGCGTTCCTTGCGCTCCTCAATCGTCATAGGGGAACTCTATTCCTACCCATCGCACAGCCAGGCCATCGACGAATCCTCCCTCCACCATGGTATGTCGGTGCAACTCCCACCAGCCGACAGCGGCGACCCCACCAGCTGCATCAACCCTGCGCTATCGCCCCCACCACAATGGGACTGGGGCCCAAGACCGGGAGGCACCAAGATCCCATCCCGCTAGGCTTGCCAGGGTATGGCCGCCCCACTCTCTAAACGCGAACGCCAGATAGGTTTCGGCATCGTAGCACTCACTGCGATCGCTTACATCGCCATCTGGACTCCTGTGATCATCGGCAAAGTGAAGCCAGCCAAGAACCCATCCTTTCTCGACAACCCAGCCGTAGCAATTACGGAAGGGCTTGCACTCATGGCCATTACCGCCTTCATGATCTACCGAAATCAACGCCGATTCGCTGGGGTCGGGGCCATCATTGTTGCATTGGGAGCAGGCTGGGGTAGTCTTGTCCTCCTCGCTTTCCCACTCATGGCTTGGGGAGTTTTTGCTGGCTTTAAGGTTGACCGCGCCCAGGTGGAACTGCGGCGCCAAGCGCGCCAAGCAAAAAAAGCGGGGCTGGCGCCACCCAGCGCCGCTGGCTCCAAAGGGGCCATCATGGCACCAAGGCCTCGACCAAGCGCCTCGAAGCGCTACACCCCACCGAAGCCACCCTCCAAGCGTGAGGCGAGGCGTAGGCGTAACAGCCGCCCGTAAGGCAACCTAAACTGGCAACTCACATGATGGGGATACAACGGTGCTCGAATCTGCGCTAAACGACAAGACGATCTTTCTTACCGGTTCAACCGGTTTTTTAGGGACGGCGCTCGTCGAGACCGTACTGCGGGCACTGCCCTCGACCAAGTTAGTCCTCCTCATACGCCCGGGGAGAAGTATCACCGCTCAGGCACGCGCAGAGAAGGATTTGTTCCGCAACAACTGTTTCGATCGTCTGCGTCAAGAGTGGGGCGTTGAGCGTTTTGATGAAGAGGTTCGCCGCCGCGTCCGGATCGCTGCAGGCGACGTTGGCAGAGACGGCCTTGGCCTCGATGAAGACGACCAACAACTCCTCGCCGGTAGTGACATCGTCGTCCACTCGGCGGCGACCGTCAGCTTTGATGCAATGTTTGACCAAGCAGTGGAGATCAACCTTCTCGGCCCGACGCGAGTCATGCATGCCTATCAAGCAGCGCGAGCGGACCTGCCCGACCCAGGACACTTCGTCTCCGTCTCTACCGCCTACGTGGCAGGCTCACGTAAGGGAGACGCACCGGAGCTCTCGTTGCGGGAACAACCACACTACCCCGAGATCCCATGGCGCCTCGAGGTCGATGCGGCCCGTGCTCAACGGACCGCAACCGAGGCCTCAAGTCGTGAGCCAGATACCCTCGCCTCGTTACGAACGATCGCTATGGCCGAACTTGGATCGGCAGGGGTCGCTCTCCTATCAGAAAAGATCGAACGTCTCCGCGCCGACTGGGTCAAAGACGAGATGGTCGCCAAGGGCCGAGCGCGAGCGCAGAGTCTCGGCTGGCCCGACGCGTACGCGATGACCAAGGCACTCGGGGAACGACTGCTCGAATCAGAGCGCGGCAACGTCCCTCTCTCCATCGTGCGACCCTCCATCATCGAGTCTGCACTCCGCGACCCGTATCCGGGTTGGATCCGCGGATTCCGCATGGCTGAGCCTATCATCATCTCTTTTGCCCGAGGGCTGCTGAAGGACTTTCCGGGTGTCCCCGAGGGAGTCGTCGATGTGATACCAGTGGATCTCGTCGTAGGAGCGATCCTTGCCGCTGCGGCCACCCCTCCTCAATCCACGAAGTACTACCATGCCGCTTCAGGATCGCTCAATCCTCTCAAATATCGCCAGCTTGTCGCTTTGATCCGACGTTACTTCAGCGATCATCCTCTCTATGATGAGATCGGTCAGGCAATCGCGGTACCGGAATGGACCTATCCTGCTCGTGGTCAAGTCGAAACAACGCTACGACGTTCACAGCGCATCGTCGACACCTCAACGAAAATCATCGCCAAGCTCCCGCTCCGATCCAACTTTGTCGACTACCAAGATCAGCTCGCGGAGACCCAGCAGGGCTTAGAACGCGCCGGCTCCTACGTGGAACTCTATGGTGCCTATGCCGAATGCGAGGCTATCTATCTCGCCGATAACCTGATGGAACTCGCGGCGCGCATTGGCGATGACGAACATGACAGGATCGCACTCGACCCCCATCTGATCAACTGGGAATCCTTCGTGCTCGAAACGCACCTTCCGTCAGTGGTTGAACACGCCCGGGCACGTACTCGACCCAAGAGCAGCGCCCCCAAACGTACCTCCCGAGAGGATCGACTCCGTGCATCGTTGCTCACTGGCCACCGCTTAGCGGCCTTCGACCTTGAGAACACGATTCTGGCGGCCAACGTCGTCGACTCCTTCTCTTGGTTGGCAACGGCGAGTGTCGATGGTGGTCACAAGCTCGCGATCGCGGCGAGCCTGTTAGCTGAGGCTCCCCAACTCCTCAAGCTCGATAATCATGATCGATCCGACTTCCTCCGCTACTTCTATCGCCGCTATCGCGGCGCCGAACTCGAAGAGCTCGAGCGCAAAGCGCCGGAGTTCCTCACCGGTTATCTACTGCGCAAGTCCTTCCCACTCGGGCTCGCCCGTGTGCGTGCCCACCGGCGAGCGGGGCACTTCACCCTCTGTATTACCGGCGCACTCTCCTTTGCGGTCGCTCCGATGGCGCCGCTCTTTGACCAGATGCTCTCGCTGGAGATGACCACCGATGCAGACGGACGCCTCACGGGCGAGGTTCCAGGTGCTCTTCCCATCGGAGAGGCGAGAGGTGACGTACTCAGAAAGGTCGCCAAGGCAAACGGTTATGCCATTGAGGAGACCGTCGCCTACGCCGACTCGACCAGCGATCTTCCCATGCTCGAAGCAGCAGGTGCCGCCGTGGCGGTCAACCCCGACACCAAACTACGCCAACTCGCACGACGCCGTGGTTGGTTGATCGAGGAGTGGTCACGCTCCAAAGGATATGGCAACCTCTTTTTGCCGATCGGACGAACGTTATGAAAGCCTTAGTGATCAACCGCTCTCCAGCAAGATTCCTGACTGCACGTATTCTCAAAGATCGATTAACCGACAAGGCAATCGAATCTGGTCCCTTGAACTTGAAAGACGTCGACCCTCCAAAGGCCCCGACCAACGAATGGGTGCGAGTCCGACCACTGTTGTCTGGTATCTGTGGCTCCGACATCGCCACCGTCTTCTTCCAGTCATCACGCTACTTTGAGGCGTTGACCTCGTTGCCCTTCACCCCAGGTCATGAGATCGTTGGCGAACGCCTTGACCGCCCCGGCGAGCGTGTCGTCGTAGAACCCGCTCTTACCTGTGCTATCAGAGGACTCGCTCCGTGCCGGTTCTGTGCCAGCGGACAGACCCAACTCTGTGAATCCACGACAATTGGCGATCTCAAAGAGGGAATACAACTCGGCTACTGCGCATCAACCGGAGGCGGATGGTCCAACGAGTTCATCGCCCACGAGCGTGCACTCCATAGCGTACCTGAGGACCTCTCTCTCGAGGATGCCGTCATGGTCGAACCCCTCGCCTGCGCCATCCACGTCAGCTTGCGGCCGACCCATCAGCAGGGCCACCTCGCGATCATCGGGGCGGGTACGGTGGGATTGTCCACATTGGCCGCTTCGACCACGCTCGGTGACTACGACTCCATCACGGTCGTCGCGAAGCATCCTCTTCAGCGAGAACTCGCCAAGCGCTTAGGAGCGACCACGGTGCTCTATCCAGAGGATCTCCTTGGCGCGGCTCGTCGACTACACGCCAGCCAGCGAGTCGGTCACTACGTCAGCAACGGTTACGACATCGTCATCGACGCCGTTGGATCGAGCTCGAGCATCGAGTCCGCAATCGCAGCGGTTCGCCCAGGTGGCGAAGTGATCGTCGCCGGCATGCCCCCACGTCAATCGCTAGATCTTGCCCCGCTCTGGCATCGCGAAGTCCAGCTCAAGGGCGCCTACGCCTACGGCGAGGAGGATCTTACGCCTGCCGTCGCCCAGCGAATCGGTCTCACCATTCCAACTGGCCAGCGACCCCGCACCTTCGCGATCGCTCTCCATCTTGCTGGTCGCCTCCAACTCGGCCAGTTGGTAACCCACCGCTATCGCCTCGGCGAATACGTTCCCGCACTCCGCAAGGCCTATCATGGCGGCCGCGAGGATGCGATTAAAGTTGTCTTCGATCTCACGAAAAGAAAGTCGGTACACGATGGCTAGACCTGGATTTGTTCTCGAGGTTGACCGCGCGACCCCTCCCACGCTCTTCTGGCACGGAGAGTCCTTCCGGCTTGAACGCCTCCCTCGGGGCTCACGCATTCTCTATCCCCCAGAGCCATTGAGCGCCATTGGGGATGTCCGCTCTGCCATCGAAGAGGCGCTCGAACACCCCGTCGGTGATGCACAGCCCCTCTCCAGTCTTCTCAATCCAAATATGAGCCTGACGATCGCCTTCGATGATGTCTCATTGCCGTTGCCGCAGATGACGGCGCCTGATATTCGTTCCCTCGTCATTGAGGCGGTGCTCGAACGCGCTGCTGCAGCGGGAGTCACCGATGTGGTGCTCATCGCAGCCCTCGCACTCCATCGACGAATGACCGAGAGCGAGCTGCGCCATGCGCTGGGCAATCGCGTCTACAACGCACTTGCTCCTCGCGGTCAACTCACCCAACACGACGCCGAGGACAAGGCAAACATGACGGTTGTCGGTGAGACCGACCGTGGTGAACTCGTCGAACTCAATCGCCGTGCGGTGGAGAGCGATCTCCTGGTCTATGTCAACATCAACCTCGTCTCCATGGACGGTGGTCACAAATCCGTAGCGACCGGGCTAGCGAGTTACGACTCCATCAAGTTTCATCACAACGTTAACACAATGGTGCACTCTCGGTCTTTCATGGACCGTCACAACTCAGAGCTGCACTCCTCAAACTGGCGTATGGGTCACGTCATTAAAGAAGCTGGAGTGAAGATCTTTCAGATCGAGACTACGCTCAATACCGCGACATTTCCCGACAGCTTTCGCTTCCTCTCTAAACGAGAGTGGGAATGGAACCTTCGCGACCGGGCCAGTTTTATCGCCGCCAGCGAGGCGCTGAAGAAGACTCCACCCCACCTAGCGCGCCAGATCTTTCAGTCCGTACGTTCCCCCTACGGGGTAACCGGCATCACCGCCGGCGAGGTAGAGGCGGTCCATGAGCGCACGCTTGAACGTGTCTATCAACAACAGCTGGTACGCGTTGATGGTCAATCCGACATCCTCACCCTCGGGCTCCCCTTCATCGGCCCCTACAACGTGAATTCCATCATGAATCCGATTCTGGTCTACTGCCTTGGCCTCGGGTACTTCTTCAACATGTACCGCAACAAGCCGTTGGTGCGCAAGGGCGGTGTCGTGATCCTCTCACACCCCAACCGTCCAGAGTTCGATCCAGCCTTCCATCCAAGCTACGTCGACTTCTTCGACCAAGTCCTCACCGAGACGACGGACCCACTCGTGATCGAATCGAAGTACGAGGAGTCTTTTGCTCGCGACCCGTGGTACATCCACCTCTACCGAACTGGCAACGCCTACCATGGCGTCCACCCCTTCTACATGTGGTATTGGGGAGCCCATGCCCTCGACCACCTCGGTGGTGTCATCATCCTCGGCGGCGATCCAAAGACAACACGTCGGTTAGGCTTTCAGTCCGCCTCCACCATGGCTGATGCGTTGGAGATGGCCCGTTCGATCGTTGGGCCAGACCCCAGCATCATGCACCTGCATTCCCCACCGTTGGTGATGGCTGATGTCTACTAAACAACCCTCCCCTCACTCACCTGCTCGATTCGTACTGCGCCGTCCGACGCCACCGGGATCGATGATCCCACCGCGAACCCATGCCACCGGTACCAACTACGACACAAGCTTCTCCCGCAAAGAATCCGTGCGGCGGGTACGTGCATTCCTCCTCGATTCGGCTATCGCACCACTCACCCGTCGAGTTACTCGACCCACCGTCATCAACACCTCTGTCCTCGACACACTCGAGCGGCCGATCATCTTCGTCGCCAATCACCAGAGTCATCTCGACACTCCATTGATTCTCGCCGTTCTGCCGCCAAAGCTTCGGCATCATACGGTCGTTGGAGCAGGAGCCGACTTCTTCTTCGACCGACGGACCAAAGGCTTCTTCTCGTCAACGTTGCTTGGGGCGATCCCAATCGATCGCGTACGTCCTTCACGTGCCTCGGCAGAGTTGGCGACCCAGCTACTAGAAGAGGAGTGGAATCTCGTACTCTTCCCAGAAGGTGGCAGAACACCTGATGGCCTTGCCCAAGAGCTCAAGTCCGGTGCCGCCCAGATGGCGATCAAAACCGGCCGGCCGGTCGTGCCACTCTTTATCGATGGCACGTATGAGATCTATGGGAAAGCCTCTGATCGCATTCACCCTGGCTCAACGACCGTCATCATCGGCGAACCCCTCGTCCCACGTGAGGCAGAACGCGTCTCCGCTCTCAATGATCGCATCACCCAGGCTCTCGGCGTACTGGGCCGCGAAGCAGCGACGGATTTCTTCACCGCGCGCCAACCCGGCCGAGCACTCTCCTTCCCTGCCCCCTCGCGGAGCTGGGTTGAGGCCTGGCAAACGAGCGAGCACCGCCACCAGCATGAGGAACCGCGTAAGTGGCCAAAGATGTTTGGTTCGCGGCACTCAGGCAAATAGCCACTCATCCAACATTTCAGGTTTCCGGCCTCTCAGTCTCGGGTGTCGCCCATCCCCTGCGACGTAACGATCGCTACGTCTTATTCGAGACCAAAGAAAGCATCCCTAAGGGCGGTATCATCGGAGAAGGAGTCTTTGGTGCCTGAGAAGCGAATCCTTCCACCTTCGAGGACGGAGACCGTATCAGCGATCTCCAAGAATGAGACATTTTGCTCTGCCACTAGGAGAGTGGTGCTCCCACGCAACTCCGCCAATCGATCCACGACCTCTGACACATAGCGCGGAGAGAGACCGGCAGAGGGTTCGTCCAGCAATAGCACCTTTGGCTGCGACACGAGCCCTCTGGCAATGGCGACGAGTTTACGCTGACCACCTGAGAGCCCACCGGCAAGCGCACGCCGACGTCCCCGCAACTCGGCAAACCTACTGTAGGCGAATTCGATGGCTTCTTTTCTCTTGCCGGCAGGAACCACCAATGCGCTCAATCGCAGGTTCTCCTCCACGGTGAGGTCCGGGAAAATGCCAACCTCGCTAGTGAAACCAAGGCCAATCTTCGTCCGCTGCGGTGCAGACAATCTTGTGATGTCACTGCCATCGATATGGATGCCGCCCGCCCAACAGGGTAACAGACCAACAAGAACCTTGAGAAGCGTTGACTTGCCTGCCCCGTTCGCACCGAGAAGAACGTGAACCTCATTCTCTTGAACGCTGAGATCAAGACCCCACAAAATCTGCACGCTTCCGTAGCCAGACTCGACACCTTCAGCTCGTAGCACTGTCGTTCCTTCCAAGGAAGACCTCTTGAACTCGATTATCTGCGAGTGCATCGCGCAGCGATCCCTGAAAGATCACTTGACCCGCCGTAAGTACATAGACGCCATCTACCACCTGTTCAAGAAAGCCCATCAGGTGCTCGACCACCACCAACGAGATGCCTTCGTCCACGAGATTTCGGAGCATGGTCGCTACATCCTGGAGTTCATTGGGGGTTAAACCAGCGGCAAGCTCATCGATAAACAAGAGACGCGGCGACATCACCAGCGCCCGCGCCAGGTCCAGACGTTTCTGTTGTGCCGCCGTCAGGTCGCTCGCTGAGGCTCGTGACTCGCGCAGTAAATTCGTCGTCTCGAGCACTTCATCAACACCTCTCGGATGATGGGCGTGATGCGCAGCCACCTCCACATTCTCGCGCACCGTCAAACTGGCGAATGGCTTCGAGATCTGAAAGGTACGGTTGATGCCCGCCCGAGCGATGAGATCAGCCCGTTTTCCGGTAAGGTTCGCACCTGCGAAGTGTATCGACCCTGCCGCTGGTGGGTACAGTCCACAGACGGTGTTGACCAATGTCGTCTTCCCAGAGCCATTCGGCCCAACCAGCCCGATCGCCTGCGCGGCTCCCACCTCGATCGAGACGCCGTCGAGCGCACGAAACTTTCCGAACCGGGTCACGAGGTCCGCGACCTGGAGCAGGGGGGAGTTTGGCGTCACCGTATCGACCATCAGCGAGAACTCCGCATAAACGGTCGGTGTTCGTGCAGGTAGCGCGCGATACCGGCGAGACCCCGTGGGGCAAACAAGACCAAGAGCACGATCACGAGGCCATAGATCAACTGGAAGTATTGCGGGTTGGAGACACCCACCACGTTATACACCGCGTACAGCACCGCTGCGCCAAGTGTCGGTCCCCAAATCGTACCAATGCCCCCAAACAACGCAAAGACGATAGCAAAAACCGATACCGTCACATCAAAGACGTCCTGCGGGTAAAACACGCTGATCGCCCAACCGTAGATCGCGCCTCCGACCCCAGCGATCGCGGCAGCGATCAGCCACGCGTAGAACCGATCACGTGCGACATTGATGCCCGCCATTGCGGCCGAGTATGGATCGTCGCGAATCGCCTTGAGGGTCATCCCATAACGGGAGTTCTTGATCAACACCACCGCGAGGATCGAGACCCCAGCGAGACCAACCGCCATACCAAATGACCATCCAGAGGAGTAGACCGCTGCTAAATTCAATCCATACGGTCCATTGGTTATCTTCGTCAGCGATGGATTGGAAACGATTGCGTAGAGCGCCTCCCCCACCGCGAGCGTCGTTAAGGCGAAATAGGCGCCCTTGAGTCGAAACAAAGGCAGCATCACCGCCCCAACGACAACGCCACCGACACCACCAAAGAGGGCCGCAACCGGCCCAGAGAGGCCAAGGTGCACGATCCCATATCCGGCAACATAGGCCCCGATACCAAAGAAACCGAAGTATCCAAAGGGAAGGTAACCAGTAAACCCATAGATAATGTTGATCCCCTGCGCTAACGCAATGTAGATCGCCATATCGACCAAGAGTAGCTCATTGGAATAGACATGAACCGCGACGAGAAAGGCCAGTACCGGTATCGCCACTGCCAGGCCAGGCGAAAGAGACCGCCGCCACCTTGGCCCCTGCTTACCTTCCCCTATCACGGGTACCTGACGTGCGCTAAGCGACACGTTGCCTCCTTCCCAGTAGACCCTGTGGCCGAAGGAGCATGGTAAGAATAACCAATGCGTAGGGGACCAAGTTTGACCAGCTCGGTGCATAGACCTGTGCTAATTGGGTCACCACACCAAAGATCAGTGCCGCGATCACCGTACCAACTGGGTTACCCAAGGAACCAAAGACGATAATCGCAAAGGCCGTGATCGTCAAGGCTACTCCATCCGTGGGGGCGATACCACCAAAGATGAAGATGCCCATCGTTCCAGCGGCCGCGGCCAGACCAAAGCCGATACCAAAGAACAGGCCCGACACCAGCCTCGACTCAATGCCTGCTGTCGCCGCCTCGCTCGCAGAGGACATGACTGCCCGCACACGCAGGCCAAACGGAGTGCGGTAAAGGAGCCACAGAAACACTCCGAGGATCGGAATGCTCACGAGCGCAGCAACCCACCATATCCCAGGGTACGACTCGCCCAGCAGATGCAGCGATGAAACCGGAAGGGCACTCGTAGGCAACGAGTGTTCATTTGGTCCGAAGATGAGCGATGCGGCCGCCTCAAACACTTGGGACAAGCCAAAGAAGAGGATTAGCGAGAGGGTCTCGGGATCAGCGGATTTCGTCAACCGCGGCGTCAGATAGCGATGGACTGCGAATCCCAGTGCAATAGCGAATGGCAGTACGACCACCGCCGCGACGATCGGGGACAGGTGGGCGGTCTCGTAGAGCTCCCAAGCCGCATAACCACCGAGCACCACGATATCGCCATGAGCGAGGTTGATAATTCGCTGTGCTCCGAAGACGACATTAAGGCCCATCGCAAACAGCGCATAATAGATACCAAGGAGAACACCCCCGACGACGGCAAACTCAAAAAGCACGCCTGCCCCCGGAAGGTACCCCAAGGACTTGTAGACCCACCCAAGCGGGTGGGTCTAGAGACTCCGCTTCGATCATGGAGCAGGATATGCAGCGGTGGCTGTTGCCTGCGATGCCGGGTAAACCGCATGGAGCGTGACTCCTGCACTCGACGGGAAAAGTTGGGCTAGTGGAAGCAATTCACCGACTTGCGCACCCTCAGAATCGAGCACGAACTTACCATCGACCGTCGTCATCTTGCCAGAGAGCGCCTGAGCACCTGCTCGAATCGCCGACTGACTCAGCGACTTCGCATTCCTCAACGCACCCTCTACCACCAAGCCAGTATTGTAGCCGAGCAGGGAGAGCGTGTTGAGCTGCCCCGGATAGGCCGCAGCAAACTGGGTCTTAAAGGCAGTCGAGTTCAACCCCTCCGTAACGTTAGGATAGTTGACATAGAGATTGGTGCCATAGGTATAGGTATATTTCAGTCCAGCCGTACCAACTTCACTCTTGAAGAGACTGAGCAGCTGTCCTGGAAAAACCGTGAAGGTCATCTTCGGATGTAGGCCTGCTGACTCAACATTTTGCAAGAAGGCGGTGTCGTTGGGCTGGTAGCCCAACTCGAGGATCGCATCTGGATGCTTTGCCTCAACCGACTGGAGAATCGTGGTATAACTCGTGGTGCTGGTGGGAACCCCCTCGTAGACCACTGGCGTGATACCCGCAGTCGCTAACTTGCTCTTGAGGGTAATCGCCTGCGATTGATCAAAGTCATTCGTCGCATACACAATGGCGACCTTCTTGATCTTCTTAGCGATAAGAAACTGTGCCAACGGATCTGGCCAGATATCAGACTCAGGCAGGTCGCAGAGAACAATGTACTTATTCGAGGGGCTGAAGAAGGGGATCCCAGTCCCTGACTGGTCAAACAACACCACCTTGTGCGCCTCAGCGAGCGAGACGGCGGGTGCGGTGAGGACGGATCCAAAATCCGCTACCAAGATATTCACCTTGTCCTGGGTGATCAACTGATTGTAGAGCGTGGCCGCCGTCGAAGCCGAGCTCAGATCATTGTAGGCCACCAGCTTGACAGGGATGCGCTTCTTATAGGCGCCGACGTAGACCCCGCCCTTCTTATTCTCCTGAGTGATCCAGAACTTTAGGCCATCGAGCTCAGGAAGCGAGGAGGTCGCAAAGGATCCAGAGCCGGAATAGGCGGTACCGATGGTGATATCAGCTGGTGCCTTCGACGTCGATGACGCGGTAGACGATGACGAAGAACCACAAGCGGCCAGAACCATGCTCGCGGCAGCCGCTAACCCAACAAAAGAACGAATTTTCACAATTTCCCCCAAACCGTACCATGCACGAAATGTGCCGAAGGCCACAATAGTAACGGGAATGCGACAGAATCACCCCTCATTGCCATTCATTTGCCTCGCTTCTCAGCTAAATCTCAGGATCCAACCTTTCGCCCTCCTTCTGCTCCATGGCTGAAGAGGGAATCCGACGGTAACTTACCGCCGGCCATCGCCCCATGTTGGTGTGGCTCAATGGTCATGGATCGGTCGCCTGGGCCCACGCAAAAAGGATTGAGGCATCCTCGATCGGACGAGACTCCTCGGTTCCCGGTAGCCTAAAGAACGGTGCCAATGGCGGATCGCAACACAATCGACCTTGTCGTGCATGCCGTAGACATTGGAGTCATCCCCAGCACCGATGTTATGAGTGGCCGATAACGATCACCCTTCGATGCGAGGTGAGCGTCCCACCCGAAGATATGGTCGGTCGGTCATGGCAAGTGTGTCTGAAGCTAGCAGGCAAGGGATCAACGGCGCACACAGTCTAATTGAGCGCAATCACTCAATAACAATCAGATTGGTTAACACTGTTCATCATGCAAACCGCAGCCTTGTTCCTGTGAGCCTTCACGCTACCCTCATCGAGCATACAAGGAGGCTCGACCCCGTTACTGCCACCTCGCCGGCGACGCAACGGGGGCCAGACTCAACTCGACTCCATCAGGCGCAACCCAGTTGGTGTCACGGAGTCCAGTGCAGGGGTGAGCTCAATCTCAAAGACTGCCATCGAGGCCGGAAACAACGAGCGAGAGAAGAGGACAGGATGATCGCCTTCGTCAAAGGTGATCCGTTCACATAAAAGCCCTGGCACCCCAGAGGCTACACCCAACAGATCGGCATCGGCATCGGCGATCGTGACGCCGGCAATCGTTTGAACGGCCCGCTTGAGTGGGCGCTTGAGCAGATGGGATGCACTCAACAACTCATAGAAGGAGCGATGTTCAAGATCGGCGATCGAAAGTCCCTTACCAAGAAAGGACGGCACCCACACCGTTACCTTCGCGAAAGGTGAACCATCAGCGAGGTTGACCCTCGTCACCTCCAACAGCTCACCGCCGCCAAGCACCTCCTCAAGGCGTCCGGTAGCCGTGATCACGCGAGAAGCAACAATACGCCGACGAGGCACGACCCCAATCTCTTCGAGCTGATGCTCAATCGTGGCAAACTCCCCAAGGACCTGTCGAAGGGGTGCGCGAGTCACCACCCATCCCCTCCCCTGTTGGGACTCCACCAGCCCCTCTCCGCGAAGAATCTCTAAGGCCTTACGCACGGTGATACGTGAAACGCCGAACCGAGAGCCGAGATCGGCTTCGGAGGGCAGGAGGTCACCGGTACGAAAATCGGCGGAGGAGATCTCCGCTCGAATCGCCTCGGCGACACTCGAATAACGGGGTACGCGAACATGTCTTATACTTGTATCCTACTACGCCAATCTGCCTCACACCAAACCGTCCTTTCGGATCCTTGTCGGTAGCGACTCAGAGCTCCTCACTGGGCGCTAGACAAGGCACGCTTCGTAGCGCCTCTCCCGCTTGTGCGTCCCCTTCTACGCTCTCTTGCGTGTCCGTGGTGTATGGGAAAGCGTCGACTCCGCGCTCCGACACGTCATCACTTGGCATCCGGAGGAAGTGTTCAGCGGGCAGTGCCAGAGCGACTGCATGGTAGATACGTGGTCGTCAATGCATGTCTGACAAAGCGTTCACGGCGACATCATCGCAATCCTAGAAGACTCCAATCCCCCGATGCTCCTCAGTACCGCGACGATCACGTGTGTCCCCTCGCTACCACGGGCATCGATGCATCGGATGTTGCACCTGTCTTAAACTTGTATTATACTTATGGCTACCGACGAAAGGACGACCATGACCACTGTAGATGCATCGACACCGGCCGCTAGTGTCACGAAACTCTATGACCGACTCGCTGAGACCACTCCCATCGGACGCCAACGCCTCGGCCGACCACTCACCTACGCCGAGAAGGTACTGTTTGCCCACTTCCTCCATCCGGAGACAACGGACCTTCAGCGAGGGGTCAGCTATGTCGAGCTCATGCCTGATCGGGTCGCTATGCAAGATGCCACTGCCCAGATGGCTCTACTCCAATTCATGACCGCTGGTTTGCCCCAGGTTGCGGTACCTTCAACCGTCCATTGTGACCATCTCATCCAGGCCCAGTTCGGGGCCACGGCTGATCTTGAAACCGCTGAGGTGACCAACAAAGAGGTCTACGATTTTCTGCGTTCAGTCTCAGCCAAATACGGTCTCGGGTTCTGGGAGCCAGGCTCAGGAATCATCCATCAGGTTGTGCTCGAACAGTATGCCTTCCCGGGTGCCATGATGATCGGGACCGATTCACACACTCCGAATGCCGGGGGCCTGAGCATGGTCGCGATCGGTGTCGGCGGAGCTGACGCAGTCGATGTCATGGTCGGCATGCCCTTCAATGTCCGCTTGCCAAAGCTTATCGGTGTCCACCTGACCGGCAAACCCTCCGGCTGGACCTCTGCCAAGGATGTCATCCTTCGAGTCGCTGAGATCCTCACGGTCAAGGGCGGCACCGGAGCCATCTTGGAGTACTTCGGCGAGGGAGCCAGAGCGCTCTCCACGACCGGCAAAGCCACGATCTGTAACATGGGTGCTGAGATTGGAGCGACATGCTCGCTCTTCCCTGCCGATGACAACTCTGTCGCCTATCTTCGATCCACGGGACGAGAAGCCATTGCTGATCTGGTCGCCGCTCACTTGGGCGAACTCACTGACGACCCCGAGGTCGAACAGGATCCGGGTCCCTACTTCGATCAGTTGATCGAGATCGACCTTAACACCCTCGAGCCCCAAATCGTTGGCCCTGGTACACCTGATCTCGGACGAGGCGTGGGCGCTATCGGCGACGAAGCGCGAGAGAAGGGGTGGCCCGAACAGCTCTCGTATACTTTGGTTGGCTCCTGCACCAACTCCTCCTATGAGGACATCGCACGGGCTGCCTCGGTCGCTCGCTGGGCGAACGCGCGTGGTCTCACCGTCAAGAGCCCGCTCCTCGTAACCCCTGGTTCTGAGCGCGTGCGTGCCACCGTAGAGCGTGACGGTCTTCTCGATGACCTACGCGCAATCGGAGCCACTGAATTGGCGAACGCGTGTGGTCCCTGCATCGGCCAGTGGAAACGCACCGATGCGGCCGCCGAGGGAGTCAACTCGATTCTCACCTCCTACAACCGCAACTTCCCCAAGCGTAACGACGGTAGCGCCAACACCCTGGCCTTCATCGCATCGCCAGAGATCGTCGTGGCCTATGCACTCGTGGGGCACTTGAACTTCAACCCATTGACTGACCCGATCGAGGGCGAACTGATCCCACAGCCAAGCGGCGAGATGCTCCCCTCGCTTGGCTTTGCAAAGGAGCAGTCAGGATTCCAAGCACCTCCGGTCGACACCACCGACATCGTGGTCAAAGTCGACCCCTCCTCCGAGCGTCTCCAACTCCTCAGTCCCTTCGCCCCTTGGGATGGACAGGACTTCCTGGCGATGCCTGTGCTTATGAAGGCCGTCGGCAAATGCACCACTGACCATATCTCCGCAGCTGGGCCTTGGCTTCGCTATCGAGGACACCTCGACAACATCTCCAACAACCTCTTCCTCGGCGTCAACAACGCCTTCGGATCGCAGGCGGGGAAGGGCTGGTGCAGCATTCATCACGCCGAGGAGTCGCTCCCAGAGATTGCACGCCACTACAAGGCGGCAGGCATCGGCTGGATCGCCATCGGCGACGAGAACTATGGTGAGGGTTCATCACGCGAACACGCAGCGATGGAGCCCCGTTTCCTTGGAGCAAAAGCCATCATCGCGCGATCGTTCGCTCGCATCGCTGAGACGAATCTCAAAAAACAGGGGTTACTCCCGCTCGTCTTCGCTGATAGCGGTACCTACGACCTCATCGAGAGGGATGACACGATTGACATCCTCGACCTTGCGTCCCTCGCCCCGAATCGTCCTGTTCAGGGGCGAATCCATCACACCAACGGCGAAACAATCGACTTTACGATGACCCATACCCTCTCTCCCACCCACATCGAATGGTTCCGCGCTGGGAGCGCCCTCAATATCATTCGTGATCGGGCCCGCTAGGGGTATCAATAATAAAGTCCTCTACGACCCCATGGCCTTCCGGCCATGGGGTTACTCTCGCTCAATCAAGCGGAGCTCAGATCAGCAAACTGGCTTGCCCAAGGGAACCTCACGCCCCATGACGGCTCCACAGCGCACCTTCGCTGGCATGAACTCGCTCCTCGTACAGTGTCCAATGGTGATGCGACAGTTCGAGGGTCTCGACTCCAATACGCGAAAGCAACCACCGCGCGAGCCCTGGGTTACGGGCAAGGATTGGACCATGCAGGTAACTGCCGACAATGGACCCGTGGATGATACCGTCGCAGCCATCACCACCGTTACCCACCCCTCGATAGACCCTACCCAGGGGCTGCGCATCATCATCGAGGATCGTTTGGCCACCATGATTCTCAAACCCGGTCATCAATGACTGGCCGATCGGCACAAAAGGAGTTAGGAGCACTTCACCAACCATACGTGCTGATCCTCGGACGCTCTCGACCGGCAAGAGACCAAGACCTGCTCGTGTCGTTCCCTCTGCCACAAAACTGCGGCCGAGCAACTGGTAACCAGCACAGATCGCCAGGATTGGACGACCACGTTCGACAACTCGGTGCAACGGCGACCCTTCGGCGAGGCGCCGTGCAGCGAGGGCCTGCGGGCCGTCCTCGCCACCGCCTAGCAAGTAGAGGTCACCGTCGGTGGGAACGGGATCATTGATGCCAACCGTGATCAGTTCATAGCTCCTGCCGGAAAGATGGAGAAGATGCGCAAGAATCCGGGCATTGCCATGGTCACCATAGGTGCCGAGTACATCTGGAAAGAGCGAG
The DNA here is from genome assembly GCF_027364955.1 of Ferrimicrobium sp. NCBI lineage: Bacteria > Bacillati > Actinomycetota > Acidimicrobiia > Acidimicrobiales > Acidimicrobiaceae > Ferrimicrobium > Ferrimicrobium sp. Next base: position 91,023 of record NZ_DAHXOI010000004.1, on the reverse strand, counting down.
ATAATCTTCACCGTCATGATACGGCCTCACCGGTCAACGCGACAACCGCCCCGAGCTCTGTCCTGGAGGCGATGAGCGACTGAAAAGCGGTGTAGTTCCCAAGGTAGACGATGCGCGAGTGGCCATTGGTGGAGGCTCGCTTGGCGGCCAAGCGAATGGCTAGCGTCTGTGCGGGTTCAACTGCTACAACCTCAAATCCAGCCACCTCGAGGCGTAGGGCCAGATCGGTCGCGCGTTCTCCTGTCACGATGACCGGGGTTCGCACAAGCCGCTCGAACTCGACGTCGAAGATCCATGAGGTGTCACGTCCATCAGCGATCCGCGCATTCAGTCCTAGGACGAGCTCGCTCGCCTCAGTGTCGATCATCGACAAATTCGCATGCCATCCTGCAGGATTTTTGGCGAGATAGGTCACCAGCGCCGGCGTACCCTCGCAACCCGTCAGCCACCACGTGGTAAAGCGCCCCTCAACCCCTGAGGAACGTCGAAGCCGCGAGGCGACCATCTGCACAGGCTCGTGCTGAACCAGCGCCACCCCAACACAAGCCATGAGCGCGTTAAGGAGGTTGAACTTTCCCGGCAGTCCTGGGTGGACGTGTCCAAGAACGACTCCCTCCTGCCAGAGCTGACCCGCCTCATCGACCTCATAGGCCGCCACAGGCTCTGAGAGCCCGCAGGAAGAACAACTCCACGTCTCGGCATGAACGAGCTCGCCGGTGCACCTCGGACAAGCCTGCGCATCACCCTGCCACTCAACCGGTCCCTTCACCCACACACATTGACGAAACTGCGTCGCGTTAGCCACGATCAGCGGATCAGAGGCGTTCGCGACTAACGTAGCCACCGAGGAGGACGACTCCCCGACACGGGCTGCCAAACGCCGCACCTCCAGACTGCGATCGAGCTGATCCCGGGACATATTTAACCACACCAGCACCGAGGGCTGAAGGCTAGTCGCCACAGCAGGCACGTACGCCTCATCCACCTCGAAGACCGCATAGGCGGCCTCCCTAGGACGTTGTGCCAACACACTGGCGATACCCCACGGGAGGTTGGAGCCACGATTCGAGACGACCGCCGGTCCGAGCAGTGATCGTGCAAAGGCGGTGGTGGTGGTCTTCCCGTTGGTACCCGTCACCAGTATGGTTGGCACCTGACTCAGGCTCATCTCTCGGGCGTGCGTGAGGAAATCGGGATCGACACGAAGAGCGATGCGCCCTGGCAACGTCTCTCCTCGAAAACGAGGTGTTACCTTGAGGCCACGAGCGACCAGCCGTGCCGTCTGCCTCGCCAGTCGGGAGCGAAGGGGGAGGTCCATGAGCCAGTATCCTAACCGAACACGATCCACACAGGGTCTGCTCACCCGCAGCGAAAAAGTGAAAGGAGCCGACAGGGGGGTGTCGGCTCCTTTATAGGAGCAACGGGTTTGGGGGGGGAACCATTTCCGTTGCTGTATTACATACTACTCATCAATACCCTCAAGACCAAAGCTTTTTTATGATAGTTCATATCAGTTTTCGCGATAGGCTGGCCGCATGGAGCTCCGCCAACTACGTTCGCTGCTCGCGGTCGAAGAGGCTGGGAGCTTTTCCGCTGCTGCCGAGGCGCTCGACACCGTTCAATCCAACATCTCAGGGCACATCTCTCGCCTCGAGCGCGAGCTCAACACGCTCCTGATCGACCGGCGGACGGGTACGCTCACCGAGGAGGGGGAGATTGTAGCCCGCCGATCACGAAGGTTACTCGAGGAACTCGAAGAGATCTACACCGACTTAGACGGCCTCAAGGCCGACATCACCGGTCGTGTGCGTCTTGGCATCATCGCAACGACGGCGGGTTGGTTGTTGCCACTCCTCCTTGATCGACTCAGGACCACCCATCCCCGGCTTGAGATCGAGATCGCCGAGGGAACCGCCGCCTCACTCCAACGACGACTCCACTCAGGTAACATCGATCTCGCTCTCCTCACCACTCCGCTCACCATCGATGGTCTCACCTTTGAATCACTCTTCACTGAGACCTACGTGCTCGTCGTGGGCGATGATCACCCGCTCGCCGCCCGAAGCTCGATCTCGCTGTACGAGGCGGTTCAGTACCCACTGATTGTCCCCCCCAACCACGTCGCTTTTCGCGAGGAACTCGAGGCGATGGCCGCCACCCGTGGCCTCACCCTGCATCACACCGCCGAGATCGATGGTCTGCATGTCGTCGCCATGCTTGCCCTCGCGGGATATGGCTCGGCTATCCTGCCCTCGAGTGCGATCCTTCACCTCACACAGGTGGTACCACGAGTCGCCATCCCAATCTCTGACCTTAACCCACGCCGCGTTGGCGTTGGTCGCTACCGCAATCGCATCCAATCGGCTGCCTCAAAGGCGGTAGTAGAGTCACTACTCCTTGTCGTTCGCGGGCCCTCAACGATCTTACCTGATGGCATCACCGCCGCTATAAGAAATCCCGATCGTACCCACGCTTGATATAACTAGACCGAACAAGAAATCGAATCGGCTGCCTTTTAATGTCTCCACTTCAGTCATAGAATAGATTCAGAACGACAAGGAGGAAAGATGGCAAAGTTTTGCGACCAACGGGTGGTAATCGTCACAGGAGCGGGGCGAGGCATCGGACGGGCTCACGCTCTTCTCTTTGCTCAGCACGGGGCGAAAGTCATCGTCAATGACCTCGGTGCGGAGGTGGATGGCTCCGGCTCGAGCACCGGCCCTGCTGGCGAAGTCGTCGACACCATCCGAGCCGCCGGAGGGGAAGCCGTCGCCAACGGAGATGATGTGGCCTCATGGGAGGGTGCCCAGCGGATCATCAACACCGCCATCGACACCTACGGCGCGCTTGATGTGGTGGTCAACAACGCCGGGATCCTGCGTGATCGGATGATCGTCAACATGACCGAAGACGAGTGGGACCTCGTCGTCGGAGTGCATCTCAAGGGCACCTTCAATATGGTACACTGGGCGGCGAGTTACTGGCGTGAACTCTCCAAGGCGGGCACGCCACGCGATGCGCGCATCATCAACACGACATCCGCCTCGGGGATCTATGGAAATGTTGGTCAGGCCAACTATGGTGCAGCAAAGGCTGGCATCGCTTCGCTAACCAATATCGCCGCGATGGAGCTAGGTCGTTACGGTGTGACCGTCAACGCCGTAGCACCGGTCGCCCTGACGCGTATGACCGAAAATCTTGGCATCGTCGCTGACGACGACCTCAAAGCCAAGGAACAACTCGCCCCAGAGAACATCTCACCGCTCGTGGTGTGGCTAGGGTCCGAACGCTCGCGGCCAATCACTGGAAGGGTCTTCGATGTCGCAGGCAATCATGTCGATGTCGCCGAAGGATGGCATGCCGGACCAGGTGTCGATGCCGAAGGAGTTCGCTTCACCGTCGAGGAGCTTGATCCGCTGATGATCGACCTCGTCGCGAAGGCACGTAAGAACGCGGACATGTCCGGCCACGAACCAGCCTGACCTTCTTCGCGCCTGTCCCCCTCGCACCCATGTGCGATCGCGTGGATACGATCGTATGGATACGGTTCTGTGGGTGCGGGTGTATGGGCCTTCCAGGGGCACCGCGGCTGCCGAAGGCACAGACCCCAGACTGAGCTACGTAGCCTGCCTTCAGGCGCTTTAGCTACGCCTACGCCAAGACGAACCCACTGAGGAGGTCGATCTGTACCGCGACATGAGGACGGACCGCCATAACGAGGAGACCGCTCTTCGAGCGGCCTCTAGACTAGGTCTACCATGACTATCGTGCACCACTATCGTAATACATCGATAGATCAGCGTGTCCTCGAGCTTTTTGCCCTCGTTGGTGATAGCTTTGTCGGCGCAAAGGAGGCACTACTCCACAGCGACACCTCCATCGCCACCCGGCTGGTCGATCGGGAACGTCGCATCGACGAGCTCTACAGCACCCTCCAGGGCGAGGTGAGCCAGCGCCTCATGGATGACGACCATCATCCAGGCGAGTTGCACTACCTCGTTGGCATCGTACGCATTATCCCCGAACTCGAGCGCAGTGGTGATCTTGCAGAGCACATCGCTCGTAAGGCAGCGCTGGATCTCACCCGAGATCTCCGACCTCGTTGTCGTGGCATCATGGAACAGATGGCTGAACTCGGCGCTTCCATGTGGACGCAGGCATCGTTAGCCTTCGACGTTCAGGATCCAACCGTGGCCACCCACCTCGATCAACTCGACGAGAACCTTGACGACCTCCATGTCTCCTTTATGACCGAGGTAGCTTCCTCTACTCCCCCGATCGCCATCGCGATGGAGCTCGCCCTCGTCGGGCGCTTCCTCGAGCGCTTTGGAGATCATGCGGTCAATCTCGCACGGACAACCGCCAGCCTCATCACCCAGGTCGACCCCTACCCAAAGGCCAGTTCAGAGGACTAACCAGCGGCCTCGACACCGACGAGCTCACCGTCAGCGAGGCTCAAGCTGGTCGTCGCATACTCGGTAATCGTCTGGTCATGAGCAGCCACCAGCACGAGGTTACCGGCCTTGGCATGACCTAACAGGAGCTCCATCACCCGCTCCCGGTTGCCGGCATCAAGCTCAGAGGTAGGTTCGTCGGCGACTAAGATCCGGGGACCGACCGCCAGCGCCCGCGCTACCGCCACCCGCTGTTGCTGACCGCCTGACAACTCGCGCACCAACCGGTTGGCAAGTCCATCGAGTCCAACCACCTCGAGGAACTCCTCCACTGGACGCAGATCCCCTCCACCCTTCCAAAGCTTTCGGCCTAGTTCGACGTTCTCTGCGACCGTTAACGCCGCCACCAGGCCAAAAGCCTGCGGCACCAGTGCACTGTCATGGAGATCGGCCTCCCGACGGCGTTGATCGGATTCGATCAGTTGCACGTGCCCTTGATCGGGGCGCACCAACCCACAGATGGTGTGCAGCAGGGTCGTCTTGCCTGATCCCGATGGCCCGATCAACGCGACCAGCTCACCGACGACGAGATCGAGCTCGCGAATCGCAAGGATCTGCGTCGCACCCCGCCTTACCACCAGGTCCCTGATCTCGACCCCAATCACCTCACCCATGAGCATCCTCCTCGACCAGCAGCAACTCCAGCCCTCCGTCGATCTGATTGACCTTGACGAGCGAGTCTGGAGGCAAGACGTGTCGAAGGTGCGGGGGTAGTTGGAGCGTGCCGTCCTGGCCAACCACCGCGAACTCCTCGCCAAAGCGTCCCTCGGCACCCACCCTGCCATCGCGAATGGTGATGGTACGTGGCATGGCTTGGGCGATATGGGGATCGTGGGTGACGATCACCACCGTCGTATGGTACTCGGCGTTAATGCGCATAAGTAGATCAACCACCAGATCGCGGCTCGCGTGATCGAGCTGACTCGTCGGCTCATCTACCAATAACACGCTTGGATCATGGACCATGCCGACCGCCAAAGCACACATCTGTTGCTGACCACCTGACAGAGAACGCACCACACGCTGCGCGATCGGGGCGAGGCCCAACGTTACCAAGAGTTCCTCTGCTCGTAAGCGAGACTCCTTCGTGTCCGCCGCAAAAACAAGGTTTTCTCGAACGGTACCATAGCCGAGCAGATTGTTGGCAGCACCCTGGAGCACCAACGAGACCTCCCGCCCACGCAGACGAGCGAGCTCACGAGCTCGGTATTGACTGATATCCTTGTCACCAAGAAAGATACGACCTGCAGACGGGTTGAAGAGGCCTGCGATGAGCCGAAGAAGGGTTGACTTCCCCATTCCCGAGGGACCGAGGAGCGCGACCACTTCGCCAGGAGCGATCTCGAGATCGACCCCCCGGAGGGCGACGACGTCACCCTCTGGGATCGGGTAGAGGTGGACGAGTCCCATCACCCTGATGCCCAACTGCTGTGTCGTTGTAGTCATCGATCACCTGCCCGTAGTTCATCAAAACTCGCTCGCCCCACGACCCGTGTGGCTGCAAGGGCACCGACGGCGAGGGCTGCGATCACCACCAACACAATCACCAAGATCTCGCTTACCACGGGTAATGCATATCCAAAGTGCAGATGGTCGAGACCCGAGTCGATCTCAGGGAGCACCGGCAAGGCCAAACGGGCTCCAAGTACTCCCGCCACCACTCCAGCAATAGCCGCCGATATCACCAAGATCACGGCCTCGAGAATGTAGGCAACGATCAGACGAGGTCGACTCAGTCCTAAGACTCGCATCGCAGCAAACTCCGGGATCCTCCCGCGCCCCTCGACCAGGAGTTCAAAGGCCAAACCCAACAACACCACAACGATGCCAGCAGCGGCGGCGATCGGGAACAGTCGCTCCGCCAGCCCGAGTGGCTGGTTGGCGTAGCTCGCAGCGAGGGCCTTGGCAGAGGTGACACTCTCGACCACTACCCCTTCACGCTCGAGGCGCTGGAGGACGCTACTCGGTGCCCCTTTGGCGAGCCACACCTCGTCGCTCGCCAAGGAGGCCGACTCCTGCACGAGCTGCGCCTGGGTGAGGTCGACGATACTCGCATCGCCACCCACCGAGGGCAGGGACGCCAAGGTGAGGAAGGGACGAATATTGATCTGATTGCCATCGAGCCCGTTGATCACGCCCGTGCCCACCGCTGAGACCACATTGGCCGACAGCGTCGATCGCACGCTTTGGCTCACGATCGCTGGTAGATAGGTCGGGTAACTCCGAGGCACAACGGCGATCGTGGATCCACCCGAGGCCGAATAGGCAGTGAAGTCGAGCTGACTGGGTGAGGAGTGCACGCTTGTGGACACACCGGTAGCCCCCCTCCATGGCCCACGGAGGGCTTCAGTAGAGCGACCAGCCCCGGGCGAGACACCACCGAGCTCCGAGACCTCAATCGTGAAGTGTGCACCTGGAGCCACATAGCCACCATTGGTGATCACCGAGTAACCAATGCCGGAGAAGAGGCATCCGTCTTGTGCGCAGCCAGTGGCGATACGCATGGTCTGATTCGCAGTGGTCAACGGTACATAGATGCTATCAGGGACATCCTGGGCCTCATTGAGTAGGGTGACCTCAAGGTCGACCTGGGCGCCAGTCGGCACCGATCCCTTGGTGCGGGCACGAATGGTGAGGGTATTTGCGGTGACGCGATAGGCTTTAGCTCCAAAGGGTCCCAGTTCAGTGGCGATCTTGGCGACTGGCCCAGTACCGACCGCAGGTGGCCAGCTGACAACCCGTCCGAAACGGGCCGCCTGCACCGCCAACGTGGTGCCACTCGGCGCGCGATAGAGCTGCGCCGCCATGGCCGCATCACCCGTCGGGTCAGCGCGATCAACAGCGGCAACTAGCCCCAGATGCTTGGGCAATGCGACCGTGAGCACCTTTCCGGCGCCCACCTCGTAGTTGGCGACCTCACTGCGATGACGCGCGATCACCGACTGCGCCCCGAAGCCAAAGACCACCAGCGCGAGCGCAATACCAAAGGGAATAATCTGGCGCAGCATGCCTGAACGGGCCCGAAGCTGCCGGACGCTCAGATACCAAGCGATATGCCGCCCCCCGCGCGTGAGACGACGAGCAAAACGCAGTGCCAACGACGTGAGCGCAATGGTCACGATAGCGATACCGGCCCCGAGGAACGCAGGCGCCGCACCTGCGAGAGGATCCACGCTGTTGCCATTCGTTGGCGCGATCACCAACTGTGCCGTCAATACACCCGCTACCACAACAATCAACACATCGACCAGTGCACGGAACCGCCCTCGGTTGCGCAGCGCTGAACGGCTCGCCTCAAGGACCCCACGGCGTAGCGCTGTCGCCGCCGCAACGACGGTGACGACCAACGCGGCGACGACCACTGCGAGACCCGCGATATAGGTCGACCCCAAGATATAGAGCTGGGTGCCAGCAGCAAAGTACGCATGGCCAGCGATCATCACCGTCACATAGGCCCCAAGAAACCCGAGTGGACTCGCGATCACCAACACCACCAATGGCTCACCGATAGCGCGCAGAACGATGCTTCGCGAACGCACCCCACGAAGTTGGGCGAGCCGAAACTCCCCCATTCTCGACTGCACCATACGCCAAATTAAGGTGCCAAAGACGATCAGGCCCAACAGGACCAACTCCAAGATAATGACCGTCACCAATGTCGTCATCGAATTCTGTGAGGCGATAATCGAGCCAATGACACCAAAAAGACCGGAGCTCGCACTCGCATCATCGCGGGTGGCCACCCGCTCTGCGTAGCGATCGACCACCGCACCAGTGCCGCGATAGTTACGGATGTTAACTACTGCGGGGTTGAGTGGCATCTGGAGTAAGCGATCCACTCCCAGGTAGGAGTTGAAGTTGCTCGAGCGAACGACGCCGAACTGCGCCGCACCGCCAAAGAAGCCCGGAGCGACAATCAGTGGATCTAAGTTCACCGTCGAACCCGAGCCTGAGCCGAAAGCGAAGTAATTGTCACCCCACCAGTAGTTCGTGTTGGTATCGGGAATCGCGTAGGTCCCAACGACGAGGTAGCGCTCGCTCGTTCCCGCCCCCGGCACACCCGCCGGGATCAGCCCGGCCGCGACCTTCACCGTTGATCCTGTCTTGACGTGGAGGTACTGAGCAGAGCGCGCGCTGAGGAGAAGTTGATGATCGTTGAGGGGACAGTGTCCGCTATCGAGCTGGAGGTGCGCACAGAGCGCGGTACGCTCAAAGAAGCTCGATACAATGGCGGCACCCCGGAGCTGTGGTCCCGGGGTGATGGCAGCCGGAACCAGCGCGGTCAGCAACGGATGGGCAAACAGCGGACGGCCATCGAGCCGTGGCGCCTGGGTGATGGCCGCCAAGAGCTTTGCACGATCCAAGGCGCCGGTGGAGGTCACCTGCAGGCCGGTCTTAGATACGGGGGCGGCACGCAAACCACCGATCAGCACCGAGTTCTGTGCTGAACCGAGGTAGATCGGACCAATGGTCGCCCCAAGGATTGCCACCACCGCCGCAACTAGCAGGAAGACAAGAGCCCCTAGACGGAAACGGATTCCCCGAACAAACAGTCCAAATCTAGTCCAACCCATCGACTAACGAAGGATCCATCGCTTGAAGGCACACCCTGACACTCAGAAGAGCCTAGCCGGGTGGCGAGACCGTGTCAAGAACAGAAGGAAACTTGATACCTACAATTGCTCATGATCGAATCGCTTGCGTTCTGCGAGGCGTGCCCCAAGGGCCGCGGCCTCACTGCGATGGCGAACACCGAGCTTGGCAAGCAGGTTGGAGACATAGTTCTTTACCGTTTTTTCGGCCAAATAGACCTCAGCCGCAATCTCACGGTTCGTCTTACCCTCGACGATGAGATCAAAGATCTTGCGCTCCTGTTCAGTCAGACTCGCCAGGGGATCATCGGCACCCTCGCGAAGACGCTCCAGCAACCTGGTGGTCAACCCGGGATCGATAAGACTCTCTCCGGCTGCAATCCTCTTGATAGAGTGTACGAGTTCATCGACCTTGATCTTCTTAAGGAGGTATCCTGACGCACCCGCCATAATCGCGGAAAACAGTGCCTCATCATCGGAGAATGAGGTCAACATCACGCACCGGAGCTCTGGCGCCATCGATCGGAGGTCGCGACAGAGACTAATGCCGTCGCCATCGCCGAGCCTGACATCTAAGAGTGCCACGTCGGCCTCAACGAGCGCAAAGCGCTCCAATGCCTCCTTGACCCCTCCGGCCTCTCCGACCACCTCGATATCTGGATCATTAGAGAGAAGAGCCACGATACCACGCCGTACCACTTCGTGGTCTTCAACGATGAAGAGCCGTATCATCGTCATACCCTACTCACCATGTAGCGACCTGGCATCACCATGTAGCGACCTGGCATCTCCGTGCATCGTCTAACTGCGAACGATGACAACGGGCACCGGACAGTGATGGACCAGTTGATCACTGACACTGCCAAGCATCAGGGCCTGAAAACCACCATGACCGCGGGCACCCACGACCACCAGATCGGCCTTGTCGGCATGCTCAATAATCCGAGAAGCGGCGTTGCCGCTCTCCAGGGCAGTCTTTACCTTCACCCCGGGATGTGTCTTAGCGGCAACCTCAGCCGCCTCAGCCAAGAGCGCGTTGCCCGTCGCCTCAAATTCACCGATGACCGACTCTGAGAGCCCAAAACCGTAGTCCGGCTCAGTCCACGCATAAACGATTACCAGCTCAGCCCCACGCAGCTCTGCTTCGGCGAGCGCAAACTCCAATGCCGGTTTTGCCATGGTAGAACCGTCATAACCCAATACCACCCGATCATAACTCTGCCCAGACATCTCTCTCCTTCACGTCCCAACGACCATATCACACCCGCACCCACTGCTCAACCTGTCGGCAACAGCGCTCTGCGGCAGAACATAACCACTAGCACCAATACTAAGCGACACTCTAGTAACGAAGAACATCCTGTTTCTAGGGCCATAGGTCACTGATTCCCCTGACAATACTCCTTAACCCCTGGCTATTTTCGACCGAGAGTGGAGAAAGGCTCACCAATGAATCAGCGTGGAATCTAGGTGAGCCGAACTCCTACTCCACCCCACGACCCAGATGGCGCCCACCACGCGCCATCTGGGTCTCGCAATCCAAGCGAATCACTACCCTCCTCGTTCTCGAGTAACGCAGCTACGTGGGAATCGTCTTGCCACCTCGCCTCACGACTGCGCCAGGACACGCTGCATCTCCTGTTAGCCGCCATCACAGAGCAACTGCTGACCATCTATGAACCACGTATCCGCTTCAGCCGCGGGCCCTTCAGCTCGAATGCTCACTCACGAGCAGACAATCCACTGCAGTCAACCAGGCCAGCCGGTCGCGTGCCTAGGAGACGTCGTGCACTCGATCATAATCCCACCATGCTCGCTAGCATGGTGGGGGTGCAGCCACACTCCCACCGACGAGTCACCGAACGGTCCAAGGTGTGGCTCACAAACTACTTTGACGCCAGCTCCCCGCTCGGCATACTCCGTCGCATCCATGCACTCTCGATTTCATCGGATACCCTCATGACCGTCGCCCTCGCGGGTTCACTCTTCTTCTCGATCTCACCTGATGAAGCTCGCTCGAAGGTAACCCTCTACCTCCTTTTCACGATGGCGCCATTTGCGGTATTAGCACCGTTAATCTCCCCTCTCATCGATCGGGGTCCAAGAGTCCGGCGCATCGTCGTCATCGTCTCGGGTATCGTCCGCTTCGTCGGCGTCTTTCTCATGATCTTCGAGCTACGATCGCTCCTCCTTTTCCCACTCGCACTCATGAATCTGGTCGCCTCGAAGGCCTACCTTGTCTCCAAGTCATCGCTGATCCCTGAGCTCCTCGACTCTGATTCACGATCCCAGCTCGGGAGTCTGGTCAAGACCAACGCCAATATCACCCTGCTAGCGGCCATCGCTGGTGCCATCGCCGGCGTGATAGGTGCGGGAATCTTAAAGACTCCCTTTCTCGGGGCGCAGTACGACCTCATTGTCGAACTCATCCCCCTCAGCCTGTTCATCTATGAATCTCGTGCACTGATCAAACACTTACCGGTTCGCACGCCAGACCAACCACGAAATAGAAGTTCCAAGAGACGCCGTCCCAGCGGGCCCGCCTATGCACAGACACTGACGCTCTCGCTGCTTATGAGCGTTCTACGCGGACAGGTAGGCTTCTTCGTCTTTCTCTTGGCGTTCGCACTCAAAGGGGCGCACAGCCCAACCTGGCTCTACGGAGCTGCCTTAGCCGCGAGCGCACTCGGTTCAGCCCTCGCGACCCAGTTGACACCCCTTGTTCGACGCAAACTCGGTGAGACCACCATCGTGATACTGGGAACCATCGCCATTGTGGCCGTTGCATTTGTCGCAGCAACCCTCCACATCGGTATCGCAGGAGCGATTCTGATCGCATTTGTCCTCGGCGTCGCCGCGGGCGGCGCGAAGATCGCCTTCGATGCCAGCGTCCAAACCTCGATGGCGAAACATGAATATGGGAGACTCTTTGCCCGCTACGAGTCCTACTTTCAACTCTCCTGGGTGCTCGGTGCCTTCGTTGCCACGCTGGCGGATCTCACACTCGGCGATGGAGAGGCATTCCTCGGCGCAACAGCGATTTTAGCCCTTGCTTCTTACATCATCGCGATCTCCGCCCTTCGACACTCTGGAGAAGAGCCAAGTGCCGAGGATCCTGAGTGGCAGTGATCAAAGGTTTTGCGAGCTAACCAGTCCCAGTAAACTACTCGCCCATGGACGCACAAGCTCCACCCACCGATCATCGTTGGGCACCACGCCCGACGCTGGTAACCACCATCGACGAACTTGACCAGCACGCACGTCCCCATCATGGGAACACCGCGACGGCCCGAGAGAAGCGACAAGCTGCCAGCGCACTCCGCACCCAGTGCACCTTAACCGAGGTCGAGTGGTTAGTAGCTCATCCGAGCCCGAATGCACGAGAACTCGCCGCACAACTCGCACCAGACCTGGCAACAGCACATCTCGCTGTAGTCATGGCATTGCTCCGTAGGCTCGCTGATGATGAGAACTGGGAGGTCAGGGAGTGGGCGGCTGAAGGCATCGCCACCGCGCTCGACGGTTTCGTCGCGGAGACCCGTAGGTTTGAACTTACCAAACTCCTCGGTGACACCAATCCCTGCATCTTACGAGCTGGTATTGTTGCAAGTGGTTACCTTGCCGCGCGACTCACCTGCGAAGAGGCTCGGCCCATTCTCGCACTGCTCTTCGATCACGACCGTGAGCCTGATCGCTACGTCCGCAAAAACCTCTTTCCCTTCGCCATTGGCTCATACTTTGTACCTGCTCATCCAGAATGCGCAATCGCGACCGTCAAAGAGCGACTATCAACGGCCGACCCAAGCCAGATCGCCTCCTGGCAGCTCATTCTCAAAGCAAAGGCAGCTCAATCGTTACCAGAGCTTCGAGTGCTCCTTGATAGCGCCAAACAGCATTAAGGGGAAGAACCGAAGTTCTTCCCCTTAATGCCTGTAGCAGGAGTTCGTACCCTACGACGGGAAGACGAAGCCAGTCACCATTGGCTTGGCAAGCTTAAGGCTTGCATCTGAACCCTCGTACGGGGCCGAGCCAAAGTTGAAGACTCCACCGTCGGCGGCGAAGAGGTAGTACCCCTGTTTGCCATTCACCGTTGGCCCAAAGGCTCCGCCGATGATCGGGGCATTCAGCGGGTGATCTCCCGTCAGACCAGTAATACCGTAGGTGTAGGTGCTTCCCTGGAACTGGGCCGAACCAAGGTTGAAGACACCACCATCAGCGGCTATGAGTAGGTAACCCGTTCCCTCTGGATCAACCGCAATACCAACGATTGGCGCATTGAGTGGACGTGAACCAGTCAAGCCCGTCAGCCCCAACGAGTACGTGGTGCCATAGAGACCAGCTGACCCGAAGTTAAAGACTCCACCATCAGCGGCCACCAGGTACAGCCCGTTGCCATTAGGCAAAGCAGCAATGCCTACGATTGGCGCATTGAGTGGACGTGAACCAGTCAAGCCCGTGATGCCGTACTTCGAGACTCCGACATAGTCGGCCGCGTTACCAAAGGCGTAGATGTTACCCGTGTTTGTCGCAACCCAATAGCCACCACCATCTGGGGTCGAGGCCATGCCAATGACCTTGCCGGAGAGATTGGTGACGTTCCCGAAGGAGTGCGCCGAACCAAAGTCGTACACCGTGCCATTGGATGTCACCATCCAGTACCCGTTCGTACCTGCTGGGGCACCTCCGACAATGTCACTTGTCGCTATGTTCTCCCCAGGGAGCGAGTTGTCATACGGTGCGCCATGGTTGAAATACCCACCGTCCGCCGCTACCATCGCATACGGGACCGAGTCTACGACCGAAGATGAGGTCGAAGGGGTGACCGACAACGATGAAGTCGACGGTTCAACCACTGTAATGGTACGAGTGATCGTGGTCACCCCACCAGGACTAGTGCTCGGTGGAACCACTGCAGCAGGGGCCGTCGGAGTCGCATCCACCGTCGGATAGGCGCTCGCCACCGTCCCTGAGAGAGCTCGGACCTCGAACGAGTACTCAGTACCATTCGTTAGACCCGTCACGTCGGTGACAATCGGGTTCGTGCCGGTCTCCGTCGAGGGGACCTGGATCCAACCGCTGTCAAAGCCAACGTTTGTCGGACCATACTGGTACTCATAGCCGGTGATCGCGCTCGACGAATTCCCTTCAGTCGCCTGAGGGATCGAAAGCGAGACCGAGGCGTTCCCTGCCGTCGGAGTGACCACGAGATTCGTCACCTTCGGTGCCGCTGACTCTGGAATGACCGAGAGGGTGGTCGTTGGACCATTCCCGACTTCATTCATGGCATAGATGCTCACTGTATAGTCAGTCCCGTTGGTCAAGTTACTCAGACTCAAGCTCGTCGAGGTAGTCGTGCCACTATCGGCGACACCCGTACTCGTTGAAACGGTGTAGCTATAGCCGGTAATCGAAGTACCTCCATCAGCAGGCGCTGACCATCCCATGGAAAAGCCGTCGCTCACCGTCGTCAGCGAGCTCACTACGACTGACCCTGGAAGCCCGTAGGGAGTAGCAGTCGCGCTACCTTCGGTAAGGCTTCCATTCGCACCAGAGTTGTTGACAAAGCCGGCATAGGCCGTAACCGTGAAGGTGTAGCTATCCCCGTTGGTCAAACCCGTAACCGGGACGGTGTAGAGTCCACCCGAAGGTGTCGTCGTTGACGGAACGACCATGGTCTCGATGGTTCCTCCACTCGTATGGTAGCTGATCACATACTGCGGGTTGTACACAGTCGGTAGCGCGGTAAATCCTACATTGACGGTTCCGCTACGCACGGGTGTGGCACTGACAACCGTGGTCGGGGCGGTACTCGGGAACGGCGTATATGGAGTGAGGCTCGTTCCGGTGGTGGCCACGTCCGTTGCCTGGCCAGCCTGACCTATCTCACCATCCTGGTTGCCAAAGGCTACCCACACCTGATAAGACTCACCGTTCGTAAGGCCACTGAGCGTGTAGCTCCAGACCCCCTGCTGAGACACGGTGGGGTGCGCCACATTTACCACATGAACGATCCCATCGGATCCCTCGTAGTAGATTACAAGGCTCGTTGGCGTCGCCCCATTGTCTGTCAACGGAGCGTTGACCTGCAGAGAGATCTCATGGCTTCCTGGCGTAGCGTTGATCGCGCTGGGCGCCCCAAGACGGCCCACGACAGCTATGGAGTCCGTTTGCGAGCTCACCGAGTCATTGGCACCCGTATTCGCCGAAACATTCGCAAAGACGGTAGTCCCATCGGGGACATCCGCAAAGGTCTGGGAATAAATCTCACCGTTGAGACCCTGGAGCACTGCAGATATCGGAACGGTAACGGTCCCGATCGGACTCGGTGAGTTCCCCTGGATCCCGTTTAAGGAGTACAGCGTAATAGTATACGAGCTCACCTCAGCACTCCCAATCGTCGTTGGAGCAGTGAAGCTGACAGCGACGTCATGGGTCGTCGCCGGCGGAGTGATCGATGGGTACGTCGAACCTACTTGCGTGTTCGGCCCGACCTCGGCAATACTTGGCATCACCGGGCCAGAAGCGACGAACTCGGTCACCTCGTTCGGAGCTCCTTGAGCCTCGCCGTTCATGGCAAAGACCTCGACGGTGTACTCCTGGCCAGCCGTGGCCGCGAAGGCGTACGCGTTGGCATCATTGGTCGAGACAGGAGCTGCCCCATCGACACTCACTCGGTAGTCAGTAGCCCCAGAGACCCGGTTCCAGGTAACAAGAACCTGACCACCCGAGACTAGCGCGTGCAATCCAGTGACGGCGTTAGGAGCAACGACTGGGGTTGTTGCAGTATCAGCACCGAGCGTCGCGGCACTGGACCAGAAGTCATTCCCAGTCGTAGCGCTGACGACCTGGGCACGCACCGAGACCGTGTAGGGATCACCATCGGTCAGACCGCTGACCTGATAGCTGTCGGTTGAGACGTCAAAGGTCTGGGAACCCTTGGTCACGGTGTTTGTCAGGGTCACCTGATAGGCCGGAGGGCTACCAAGGGAGTTCCCCCCGAGTTCACTGCTCGTGGGCGCATCCCAGGACAGCGAGAGACCATTGGTGATGGGGGTCGAGGTTAAGTTCAGGGGCCCGGAGACCGTTCCGGCGGCTGGCGTAGCACCGACGATGGAAGGGCTTGAACTAAAGCCACTATTGTTAAGCGCCACCACCTCAAAGGAATAGGCGGTACCAGGAGTAAGGGAAGTGATGGTAGCAGCCAGATCACTAGTGGTGGTGGAACCAACCTTGGCGCCACCTGCGTACCAAGTCACCTGATAGCTCGTGACCGCACCTGAGGCAGTCTGGCTCGCAGAACTCGGTGCCTCCCAGGTCAGGCTTACAGCGGTAGAACCGATATCGGTCGGCTCAAGGTTCCTCACAGGATTCGGCGCCCCGTAGGCGACAAAGGGAGCGGCAAAGGTCGTACCTGACGCACCGGAAGAGGCCACTGGCGTGATCTCAACGAAGAGCGTCTGGCCCTCATAGCTTTGGGGAATCGAGAGATTTGCACTGTAAGTGCTACCTGACTCGCCCGCCTGCTCTGTGCCTACAACCAAATTGCCAAGGGCGTCCGAGACCGAGACCTGGTACTGTGTTGATCCCGGACCGGTGAAGCTCACCTTGACGTCGCCAGGCGCATAGTTGGTCACCGATGCGTTGCTCACCTCCGTTGAGTACGGAGTCGCTCCAGCGGGTGAGGTGCCTGGCATGCCAGCCACACCTGTACCACCAACTCCAGAGTAGGGAACCACCGTGGCACTGTAGAGATCCGCTGGATTAAGATCGGTCAGGGTGTCGGTATAGGTGGTCACCCCACCGGCGGTGGTTGACGCTAAGGCGCCTACCGCGACCGTCGTAGATCCAGCCGCGTACGAGCCTGCGGTGAGCTTGATCACAAAGCTCTCGGGCTTTGCGTACCCGTCACCGGCTTGCACCTGCCAGCTGATGTTAAGAGCGCCGGTCTCAGAGTCAGTAGCCTGCAGGTTCACATTCTCGACGGGAGCCGTCGCTAAGTTCTGTGCCTCAGCCTCATTTCCCGAGTAGACCGTCGGCCCATAGATGACCGCGCCATTGGCACCCTTCAAGAGGGTCGTAACACCAATCGAATAGGTATCTGCCTCGTTCAGGTCAGTGAAGAAAGTACTCGTGGTCGTCACTGTTACCGGAGCACCGACTGCAACGTTGGTTGTGGTGCCGTCCTTATACAGCTGGACCTGATACCCCGTTACGCTCAAGCCGCTGGTTGACCCTGCGCCAGGGGGTTCCCAGCTCGCGCTCATCGACGGCATAGAACTCGTCGACCCTGGGGAGAGCACAATGTTGGAAACACCGGTGCTCAGACCTTGGTTCATGGTCAGGTTTCCCGCCAAGGTGGCACTGGCACCTAGTGCATCGTTGGAGCCATTGACATAGACAGGCATCACCGTGATGCCGTAGGTATAGCTAGCGATCAACCCATCAACCAACACCGAGCAGTTACCCTGTGTGCAGTCGAAGGCGGCGACGTTCGAAGACGCTCCGGTGGTCCCAGAGGCAGGGAAGTACGCGGTAGCTGCGGGAACACCGTTGGTTCCTGTGGCGACCACATCATAGCCCTTGATGGTCCATCCTGGTGAGGTAGAGCCTGTCGGCGCTTCGAAGCTCAGGTTCGCCATCGTTGGATTACCGTTTTGATCATTCACAACAGTCGCCGCGATGTTGCTCACACCAGGCAGCTCAAGCGCGGAGTCGGTCACCGAATCCTGCTTGGGGGATGAGCTCACACTACCAACAGCGCTACCATTTAACGAGTAGCTCGCGATTACGGTGACGTTGAGGTTCTGGCCGACTCCAAAGAGTAGTGACTTACTCGAGCTCTGCAACGTCTCGCTAAACGTGCTCTTCGAGTTGGCAAAGGGTCCATAGGTGTAGCTCATCCCGGTCGCCTGATTCGATACCTTGATCGAGTAGGTTGCGCTGAGACCCGATGGGTTGGTAGCCTGAGGCGTCTGCCCCGCAACAGTGAGATCGAGTGAGCCACCCGTGCTCGAGAAGCCCAACGAGCTGATCGAGGGTTGTGGTAACGCCGCATAGGTAGTGGCAAGACCGGGCAACGTCGCTGATCCAACAAAGGTGCCAGAGGTGGCCTCGTAAAGTGGGTATCGCGCAAGGACGATGACTCCATACTCGGTTCCTGGTGTTAAGCCAGTCAGCGTTGTCGAGGTAACTCCTCCGTGGGCCCCTGGCGCAATCCCAACGACGGTCTTGAGGCTGCTCAGCGCCAGCACCGGGTTATTAGCGGTCGACGTGAGCGTATCCAGTGGAGCGTAGAGCAGCGTATAGGAGCTCGGAGTGATCGAACCGGTACCATCCGAGAGCGGAATCGACGGCGACGCATTCCAACTGACGTTTAAGGCGGGGGCGCCATTTGCGTACTCCGTCTCCATACTCGGAGCGGTGAGCGATAGGAGCGACTGAGTGGGCATATACAGCGAGTCACTCGCCGATGCACCAACGGTCGTCTGACTCGCCTCGGCGGTGTCAGTGTAATTGGCATAGACGAGGGCTTCGTAGGTGGTGGAACTTGCGAAACCACTCGTGATGCCTGCTGGGATGGCGAGGTTGTATGCCGTTGAGGTCGCGGAGGCACCGACATTGTTGTCGACCCAGTAGACCTGGCCATTGTTGTCAGGGTTCACGATCTCTACCGTGAAGCCATTCAACGCATAACCTGAGGGGACATCCTTCGTCGTTGGGCCAGTCCAGCTGACGGTCCCACCGAGATCCTGGGACATCGCAAAGACGACATTTTGTGGCCCAGGGAGCTGGGCTTGATTGGTGATCGTGATCGTTGAGGGGTTGGAGTTCGAGATCCCGACCTCGCTAGCGCCGTCGTAGAAGGTGGCCTCGACGGTTGCGGTGACGGTGTCACCGACGGCCATGGGGAACTCATTGGAACTCACGGAAAAGTCAAGACTCTGGCCCCAACCGAGGCTAACTGGCGTCTGGTAGTAACTATAAGTTCTAGAACCATCGGTGAGCACGATCTGGTACTGAGCATTGATCCCAGCAGCGCCTTGACTTGGCATAGCTGGAGTGTTAAAAGACCCGCTCACCTGCAAAGTGGAGGCACCGGTCTCAGCCGACGAGAGACTCGTCAGGGTCGGAGCACCCAGAGAGCTATTCGCGAGGAAGGTGCCGGTCTGTGGAGCGCCCGTGAAGGTACCATTGCCGTTCGACCAGATGACAGAGACCGAGTAGTTGTAGGTAAGCCCCTGGCTTACGTCAAAGGCGGCACTCTGGGTTGTATCACTACCGACGTAGGCTACCGTCTGGGTCGTTGGCGTACCAGCGGTAGAGGCATAGCTTACCTGGTACCCAACAGGCGTGTAGCCTTCCTCCTTGGCGGTCGTTGCCGCCACGCTGTCCCAACTGATCGTCTCCTGCGGGTTCGCAAAGGTGCTTTGATCTTTATAGGTGGGAGTGGCTGTCATACCCTGGACCTGGGGCAGTTGAGGAGTGAGATCCTTGGCCGACGGTAAGGTCGACACATAGGTCGTGGTCAATGGGACTGGGGCCGCGGTGGAGTCCGTCGTCGAGCTATAGTCGGCGCTCACCAGATAGCTGTACTCCTGCCCCGGGGTAAGGCCTGAGAAGTTGGTCGAATAGCTGCCTGTACCTTTAGGCGACACTGTGTTGGGCCCACCAACGACAGCACCACTTTTGTTAAGTACCGTCACTGTGAAACCGTCGAGCTTCGCACCCACATTTGAATCTGTATAGCCACTCTCCGGCCCTGAGAAGGAGACGACCGCATTAGCGAGCTGATCGGTGGCGTTAAGGGAGTACTGAGGGGGGACGGTAACCGATGGGTAATCCGTGGAGGCAAAGGCGCTGGTATTGACCGGCACAAGTGTTGCATTTGCGTTCAGCGTCCACACCGAGTTACCAAGATCGGTAAGCGCGGGGCTTGAAAGCGGTCCATTTGGTGGATACTGGATGAAATCGACAGTGGCCCCAGATTCAAGAGGGCCAGGCAGGGTTGCCACCGCCGAATCGGAACTGGGTGTGGTGACGAGGTCTACGACATAGGAAGTTCCCCCGCTTGGTGGGAAAACCTGAAGTGCATAACCTCCCACACCGGCCGGAGCTGGCGCCAGGGTCCCATTGGCCGTGACGGTGATCGTGTATAACGGGGTGGGGGTGGTAGTGGCGGTGTAGACCATCTTGGTGATTGCCGTAGCAGGGTTCGAAGTATTTTGTGCAAACGCCGGTGCCGCCCCGACTGCAACCACTCCAACGGTGGTCAGTCCTAGAGCCGCTCCTACGCGAAGTGCGGCCGATCCATGGTGCTTAAGTGAACGCTTCATCTGTTGTCATCCTTTCGACACGAGCTGGTCTCCCAGCCACTGCTTTTGGTCCTCTGGACCGATTTTGATAAGAAACCAAACTTTTCCTAAAGTTCCGAGCGGCTCATGTCGATGGCTCAATTGTTGAAAGAACATCGTCTTTACCGTGTGGAAACTTTTACCACAGGGTCTACTTGTGGTGTCCCCTGAAATCCCTCCCTGATACTACTTGCCCAATCGACCTTGAGCATCCGCTATCTTACTACCCCACTGAGGGTGCTGCGTCAGTTTTGCGATATTTTTCTCAAGTTCTGCGCTTTTAGTGCCGATAAAGGCCACAAACCTGCATATCCACCACATTTTGGCGTCCGGACCGCGACTTTACCACTCTCCCAAGTCGACCGGCCATGCGATCTGCTGAGAATACGGTTTACGCGTTACGCACAATCTCTGTAAGGCTAGTCCCATGGGATCACAACCACCTCAAAATACCCCGCCTCAGAATACCGGCAGACGTGTTGGGCGTCGAGTCTTTCTTTCCGTACTCGGTGCCGGAGTCGTCACTACGCTCTTTGGACACGATATCGCCCAAACCATCAGTGGTCTTGCCAACTCCGGTGGATTTAGTCTCGGCGGCTTCGAGATCTATACCGTGACTGGTTCGATCCCAGCCATCAAACCTGCCACTTATCGTCTCCGGATCGACGGACACATCGCACACCCCCTGGAGCTAACCTATGGAGACCTACGGTCGATGACCAACCACGAGGTCACCTTCACTTTTACCTGCGTGACAGGCTGGACCGTGCCCAATACCCACTGGCGAGGAGTGAGGCTCGCGGACCTGATCGAACAGGTGCGGCCTCACGCCGATGTCCACGGCCTTGAGTTCTACAGTGCAGACGGTGTCTACACCGATTCCCTCAGTCTCCACGAGGCACAACAGTCCAACGTGCTCCTCGCTATGGACCTCGATGGCAAACCCATCTCTGCCGACCATGGTGCCCCAGTCCGACTCCTGGTACCAGACATGTACGGCTATAAATCCGTGAAGTGGCTCAACAGAATTAGTTTTGTCTCTCATCAGGTACCGGGTTACTGGGAACAGCGGGGCTATCCAGTCAATGCCACCATCTCCTGAACGCCACGAAACAATTCGACCAGCTGGCAAGGGAGCACGTTTCGCAGCTTTCGAGAAGCTGATCCACTGGTTCATCGCGGCCGCCATGCTGACCTTGCTTGCCACTGGCTTGATCCTGTGGGTGCCCGCCCTCTCTGCGCACCTCCCACGACCACTCATCAACCGTATCCATATCGATACCGGTATCACCGCGACCATCGTCATGCTCCTCTCGTTGGTTGGACCATGGGGTAGCACCCTTCGTAAAGATCTCCATGAACTGATGATCGCGCCGATCGATCAACTTAACTCCTGGACAGGGGTTATCGGCGATTGGCTGCATCAGGCCGCGCCGTCCAAAGAGGGTGACCGACCGGAGAAGTTCAACGTTGGGCAACGCCTCTTTACTGCAGCGATAGGTGCACTTGCGGTTCTCGCGGTTCTCACAGGATTTGCCCTGCGCACACCCGGCCGGATCCCATTATCCATCCAAGGGGGTGCTGAGTTCACGCACGAGATCGTCTTCTTCATTATCGCGATATTGGTGATCGGCCACATCATCAAAGCGCTCATGAGCCTCCGAAAAAACCAGCGCATCAAAGCCAACCGTCGACAACGGTAACGCTTCGCCATAGCGAGGGGGTCCCCAATCACACGACTCGTCCCCCGCTAATGGCGGCGTTACCACAATCAGCGGACAAGCACCTCGATCACACAGAAGTAGCCGCCTGTCTTGTTGAAATCTCGTTCACTCAACAGCATCGGCAGTGACCTCTCGTCCCCTGTCTCCAATGCATTGCGACACCAACGCCAATAGGCTTGCCACCGCCGTTGGTATCGACTCTGGCGCCATGCACCACTCTGGCCGCGCGCACTCTGGCTCCATGCACTCTGGCTGGGCGCAGAGAAACTCAACCCGTAGAGCACCACAGCGAGTCCGATCACCTCCACTGCTTGGGGTTGGACTCAGCCATATCTGGACAAGTCCCCTTTTAGGCGAGTCACCTTTTGGGCAAGTCACCTCTGGTACGATGGCGATCACCACTCATCGATGCGTTGATGACACCCATTTTTATGCACAGCAAACCCAAAGGTTTCGTCCTGTCTCACAGGCTTGGGCACACCTTCACCACCAACCATATCCGGACCTCTTGCCGAGGACAACCAGTGATCGGGGTAGGCCAAGCACCCCAGGAGCCTCAGATTTCAATCCTCTACTGGCCCACATCCAGCCAGGAGCGAACCTAGATCTCTGCAGTCTTAGAGGACGGTCACCATCGTCCCGATGTGCAACATCGGATACACCACAGCTGCCGTGGGAATCGGGAGTTCCACGCAGCCATCGCTCTGTGGGAAACCATAGGCCGCACGAGGATAACCATGAACAGCGACTGACCCGTGGAAATAGTTGATCCAGTGGACGAGCACGTGGTAATGGGTGCCATTCAAGTTTGTACCGCTCATGTAACCTTGCTTCTCGCGCAAGAAGATCGGCCAAGTTCCAGCATGGGTGTCATCTGCACCCGCTCCCGTGTTACAGATGCTGGTCAACACAACCTTGCCATCGATCCAGACCTTGAGAGTCTCAGGTAGTGGGGACTTGGCGACATAGACATATGAGTAGGGGTTCGGATCCAACTGATGTTGGGCGGCCGCAGCCAGTAGCGCCGACCATACCGCCGCCGAGGGCTCCCCGTTAATCGGCAAATTGCTGACGTTTTCAAAGGCCATGATTGCGGCCTGGGTCGCTACCCCCCACGAGCCAGGGTAAAACGTCGCCTGCAACGACGACGGCTCATCGGACCAACGCAGATTGAAGTTGCCTTTTTGGACGAGGGCCAGATCAGCGTTGGATGCGAGTCGACTGGAGGGTTTGAAGCTATAGGGCAGATAATTCAGCTGGGCGAGCAACTGCTGCATGCGCAACAAAGACCCTTGAGCGATCGAGAAGGAGACCTGCTCAGGATTCTGCATTCGCTGACCAGAGGTAGCGAGAATTCCCGTTGGCCCTCCAGGGATAGTGACACTCTCCGTGCCTCCCGGGGTGTAGCTTCCATCAGGAACAAACTCAATAGTGGTTGGATTCTCTAAGAACCAGGAGCCGGCAACCGGAGGACTCAAGGTAGGCATTGGGGTATGTGAACTGATCGAGGTCGAGAAACCGATCGTAATCGGTTGGTTAGGACGCACCTTTGTGGCTCCGGGGCCCGGTGACACCGAGGCGACAACCACATTTGCGCTGTTGCCTGAGCTGGCAGAATCATTCGAGGTGAGGCTCGCAGACGAGGAGCCATGGAGACTGGGTACCACCACAATACCGACAGCCACTAGGAGCACCACCAGGACGCCGACACCAAGAAGCATTATTTTTTTGGAGAAATCCACCTACATCACCCTTCCTCCAGTATAGCAATGCAGCTGAAGGTAGTCTGAACGATCGCCGCCGATCTCGACACGCACCCAACCTCATTTGGCACATTCGCCTGATCGGATACGTGGTTTGCTACGATAGTTGGGTGCATCAAGCCACAACTTCAGGCTCCACGAGGGCTCCCCGCGTCGCTGCACTGACCATTTTTCTTGCCTACTTGCTCTACCTCACCGAACGCACCATCGTCGTCGCCAAGGGCAACATCTCGAGCTTGGCCCTGATCGGAACGACTTTTGCGGATCGTAAGCAACTACCCTCCTACCTCTACCAGCATCAGGGGAACGGCTACGACGGCCAGTTCTTTCTCCGACTCGCCCTTGACCCGTTCGACCTACGGATGCACGCCTTTGGCATCACCATGAATGGAGCCTTTCGCGACCAGCGAATCGTCTATCCCTTCCTCGCCTGGGCTCTGGCGTTCGGTCATGATCACTGGGTTCCCTTCACCTTGGTCATCGTCAACCTCTTGGCGGTTACTGCCATCGCCTACCTCGGCGCAAAGCTCGCACACGACACCGCTCATCCTGCGATGGTCGGTCTCCTTCTGGGGGGCTACTTCGGCTACACCATGAGCACCGGACGTGATCTCACAGAGCCTACCGCGGCGGCCTTCTTATTGCTAGCTATGTACCTCTTTGAACACGACCACCCCGCATTCGCAGGCATCTCCTTTGCACTCGCTGGCCTCGCGATTGAGACTGAATTGATCATGCCCATCGCCATCGGCCTGATCTGGCTGATCGTGCTCGTGCGTAAGCGACGATCGGCCTTCAATCCTCTCGTCTTTCTCATTCCGGGTCTGGTCGCACTCGCCTTCCAGGGGCTCCTCCGCATCCTGCTCGGCAAAGTCGCCCTCAGCGGTGATATCCGCGGCAACATCGGCATCCCGATCTACTCCGTCATCGTTGGAGTCATTCACCATACCCACAAGATCAACCTCACCAACCTGATCTGGTTTGGGCAACTCGTGATCATTTGCCTCTTTGTGGTCCTGGCAGCGATGAACCTGAAGAGTCCAGACGTCCCTCAGTACCTGAAAGTGACCTGGGCCATGATGCTCGTCCTCACCCTGTCACTCTCGGGTGAGATCTGGAATCATTCCTCCTACTTCAGAGCAACCGATATCCTCTGGCTCACTTCGGTGTTGATCTGGAGCCGTTCGCGCCCCACCCAATGGTGGCCAGCCTATCTGGGCTACATCGCGACCTTTGTGTCGGTCGCCCCATTGCTCCTGTTCTTCTAATCGTTGCACACAACCAAAGGCTGCATCGCACCTCACAACCAGTGATGAATCCGGCGATCCGAGTCCCCTTGGCACGCGTTCTGGTCCCAAACGTCAGCACAAAATCTGCTACGGCTCCGTAGCGATCTCTGCAACCACGATGAAGGGTCGATGCTCTCTGCTGCGCCGTTCCAGCGCTGCGGCAAGTTCATCTGCTGTGGTGGCTCGCTCACCATCCACCCCGAAGGCTGCCGCTAACGCGATGTAGTCAATCAATGGATCCTCAAAGGTTGTGAGCTGGGTAGCGACGGGCTTGATGTCACGGGCCATCATCTCCATCCGCAGGATCCGATAACCACCGTTAGCCGCGATCACGATTCCGATGTCGAGCCCAAGATGGGCCATGCTCCAAAGCGCCTGAGGTGAATAGAGTGCCCCTCCATCGGCCACGAGGGCGCGCACGCGCCGTTGAGTGGCGATGGCAGCCCCAAGTGCCAACCCCAGACCTCCACCGATAGCGCCACCAGGATGGCCCACGTACCAATGGGGTGGAGCGTCTCCACTATGGGTAAACATCGGACCTGAACTCGTCCGACCCTCATCGATCACGACATCACCACTTCGCAATGAGCGAGCAAAAATCAACCCCAAGGTCTCAACGGTCAAGGCCCCCTCGGCCGCTGCCGGCCCCACCTTGTTCGGCTCCGACCCATGCGACCTTGACGAGAGCTCACCGTCGGTGAAGCGCTGTTCCAGGATCACCCCTACAGCGTCACCGACAACCTGCATCTGGACTCGTGGAGTAGCGAGTGCATCGCTAGCGGTCGCGTCTGGGACAGTACGGCGCCCTATAGCGTCGTCACCATGCTCAGTGTCGGCGACACCGAGAGATTGTGCCCAGTTTGCAAGCGTCGCTTCCGCCGGAGCACCCGGCAGCACAAGCGCAACGACCGGAGTCTGATCCTCGATGAGCTGGGGTCGTCGATGTTCCTCGGCAAAATAGGCGATTGGCTCCTGCGCTCCGACCAGGATCACCATGGTCGGTTTTCCAATCAGGGTCCGTGCCTGATCGGGGAAGTACGGTAGTTTAGGGATGAATGGCACATGCCTCCCTCGCTCCATCAACGCCGGGAAGACCTCCGCATAAACCCGACCGCCGAGGTGATCTGCAATCCTCCGAGCCCACCGCTGGCCAGTCGCATTGAGTGCACTCGACCCCAAGAGCAGAACTGGGTTCACACCTACCTGTTGGGCGGTGAGTGCGAGAGGGGCACGCTCCTCCTCTGTGCCCTCAGACCCAACGGTATCTCTGGGTTTGGCAGGCGCTGGCATCGTCTGGGATGCTCTGCCTGCAAGACCTATCTCGTCATCACGACGGTCTGGCCAGCTCGGTCCCTCACCATCGCTCGCCATGACGTCTTGAGGGGCGATGATGCCGACGGGGCCACGGAGCGATCTCGCGAGTTCTCCAGCGTGCTTGGTGACAAGTCCAACGGTCCGAGGATGATCAGCGACTACAAGTGCGACGCAGAACGGTGCCATGATCGCAACGAGGTCAGTGTTGAGTGGTGCATCAACAGCCAAGTGTGCCTTGGGATGTTCCCCGACGATCACGATCATCGGACTGCGGGCATGCTTCGCATCATGGACGAATGCTGCCCCGTTGGAGAACCCAGGACCCAGGTGCAAAAGCACAGCACCAAGTCCGTGAAACCGCGCATAACCATCCGCTGCTGCGGTGGCGACAAGCTCCTGTGGAACCAGCACTGGCTCGATCTGGTGGCGATCTTCGAGGGCTCTGAGAAGTTCGAGCTCTGTCGTGCCAGGGTTCATAAATATATGGGAGATACCCTGTTCCTCAAGCGAGGCGACGAGTCTGTCAGCCCCGCGCACCGCCACCACCGTTCACGACGACGTTGACCAATTCCACACCAGTTCTTCTACCATCGTGGCTCACGTTGATCTCATTGCTCCCCTCAATGTGATGGCTCTCACTTGGACCGGTCAACAACACAGACCTCCAGGTGTGCTCCTGAGCTGGTGTTCTGGCTTTCTTGACGGCATTCATTGCAGACGCCATAGACATCGACTTGGTGATAGAGAGCCTCGCCAGGCATCGCTGTCTCGTCGAGCTCCGCACCCGGTGTCACCTCATATCCGATCACCCGTTGACAGCTCAAGCAATGAAAGTGATGATGATGTGGTGCAAACGGCGGCAGAAGTTCGTAGCCGACATCACCGCTCAAGGAGATTGCTTGTACGATCTGCGCCGCCACAAAGGCATCGATGGTGCGATACAGCGTTGGAGGGTGAATCCCTTCATTGGTGAGTTCAGCCAACAGATATGACCGGGTAACAGGATGCTCCTGGCGCAATAACGCCTCAAACACTCGCTGGCGCTCTCTCGTGATCTTGAAACCCTGACGGTGGCACTTCTCCTCAAAGGCCTGTTGCAGACGATCAGCCACCATCAAGAGCTTCACCTTCGGTACTCGCTTTACTGATCACCACAACACCTCTCTTGGCCCAGGCAATGGGCATCCCTGCGGGTCCATCAGGTCTTCGCCGCAACGGTATCCAACTCGGTGACCGAACCACAAAAATCAGTACCCTCCATAGTACCCCCGTCGGCGCTATCGCCGAATCAAGACCTCCGACTGTTAACCCAGATGGGGGCCACGGTCGATGGTGACCCCATGCATTGACCTTCTCTGTCTTGCCATCGTTCTCCCCTGGTGCAACAGCCCAGACACTCTCACCTGTCACCCCGATTCATCTCGCAGCACCGCTACAACGCCATCCGACCGTTACGGCGCCAATCGGTTGGGCACACTAGAGCACGGTCCTCCTTCGCACTACGTCGCGTCGTTATTCTGGAACAAGTTTGTTTTGGAACAAGTTGAGTAGCGATCATGACACCAAAGCATGTTTAGACCGCTGGGAACCACCTATCGACGCGCGGTTGACACCTCTCCCACCCAGTCTCGGTTGCGACCGCCGGAAACCACCACGACACTAGATCCTGCACCCGCACAGCGACTGAGGACTGAACGATTCCACACAAAGGTGAAAACTTGTGGTCAGGCACGGTGCGGCTCAAACCGCCGGCGATGAGTCTGGACGCCCAGGGTGTCCAAGGACGACGATAGTTCAGCCTCTTCTCAAGCCCTTCCGCCCTCGCGCATGCCACTGCACAATGGACCGAAACCAGTTCCTGAAGATAGGCCGGATAGAATGGAGTCCCAAACAAACGAAAGGTATATCGTGAATTATCGACGTCTAGGCCGTGCAGGAATCAAGGTTTCAGAACTCTCGTTCGGTTCATGGGTCACTTTTGGCCCACAGATTGGAGTAGGCGAAGCAACAGAGATACTCGGTTACGCGTACGAACAGGGTATCAACTTCTTCGACAACGCCGAAGCCTACTCAAGTGGCGAGTCCGAACGAATCATGGGAGCCGCCATCGCGCAACTCGGCTGGCCACGACACAGCTACCTTGTCTCGTCAAAATTCTACTGGGGCATCCATGACACCGTCAACGCCAAGTTCACCCTCAACCGCAAGTACCTCATCGAAGCCGTGAATGCATCTCTCGAACGATTCGGCCTCGATCACCTCGACCTGATCTACTGCCACCGTCCCGACGCTGAGACACCCATTGAGGAGACCGTCTTTGCCATGCATGAGCTCGTCTCCGAACATAAGGCTCACTACTGGGGCACATCCGAGTGGTCGGCTGACGAGATCCGTGCAGCGATCGCGGTAGCACGACAACATCATCTCCATGCACCAGTTGTCGAACAACCCCAATACAACATGCTTGAGCGGACCAAAGTAGAGGTCGAGTACAAGCGTCTCCTCGACGAGGAGGGCATCGGCCTTACCACCTGGAGTCCTCTGGCCTCAGGTCTTTTGACGGGAAAATATGCGAACGGTATTCCCGCAGGTTCACGCGCATCGTTGCCGGGCTACGAGTGGCTCCGGGAGATGCTGACCGACCCAAAGAGCGCTGCCATGGTCAAACAACTCGAACCGATTGCCAAGCGACTCGATGTCACCCTCTCCCAACTCGCTATCGGCTGGTGTCTGGCAAACCCGCAGGTTTCCACCGTGATCCTCGGCGCATCGAACCAGGCACAGCTCAAGGAGAACCTGGGTGCTCAGGCAGCCTACGAACGGCTCACGCCTGAGATCCTCACCGATATCCGTACCATCCTCGAGGCTCAGTAAGCTAGGGAGCCTCGACTAACAGCGCAACGCTGCTTGTGCGGACGATACGAGCCGCACTTGCAGCGCTTTGCACAGGAATCAACACATCACTTGCTGCAGGCAGGCCCGTTCGCCAACCGATGGGTTGGCTGCGCCGCGCCGTGCACCCGATGAAGGCCGTCCACTCGATCAAGGCCGTGCACCCGATGAAGACTGCCAATCGAGGATCACACTTCCCTAACCTTGTCGCTCATCCTTGCCAATGATTCATCCTTGCCAACAAGCAGCAGCGGTGAATCGTCCTCGTCAACTTGCACCATGTACACGTCGGGCGATTTGCTCACACTGTGGTGGGGACGACGAGAAACTCCGACACTGCGCGATGCGGGGGTTTCGCGGGTAGTTGTACTTGGACTATGACAACGGTGTACACACGCTCCTCAGCGTGACCATCGTCGCAAAAACAGGACGTGTTAGATGCATCACGTCACCCGATTCCAGTTCGAACAACCCAAGATCGAACGTGCATGAATCATCGCTGACCAAACTGATTCGCCCTCTCTTGCACTAACGTTATTGACTATGGCCAAATTTGTCGCCAGTACCAGCATGTCGGTCTCTGCGGCCGTCGCCGAGATTACCGGCGCGATGGAATCGGCGGGCATGATGCTCTTTGCAACCATTGACCATGGTGAAAATGCGGTCAACGTCGGCCTCGACCTACCCGCCACCGTCGTCATCACGACTGGCAATCCAAAAGTTGGCACCGACCTGATCAGCAGCTATCCTGATCTTGCGTTAGAGTTACCACCAAGACTGCTGGTCCGCGAAACACCGCAAGGCACTGAGGTGTGGTTGGCGAGCGTCGTCGAAAGTCTCGCGCGATTGGCGGGAGCTCCAAGCGATCCCGCTGCCGAGAAGATTGACGGTCGCCTGTCAAGTATCGTCGCTACCGCCCTCCACCTCGATTCTTAACGCTCTCGGACTCGTTGATCCAGAACGACAAACTCTTCGATCCTCTCGGGATCGTGTTCCTGTCGTGTCGGAGCTTGGAGGCGAAGTGGAGCTGTGGCTTGACCATATTCGATACCGGCATCAGAAACTCACAAGGCACGATGCGCCTCGAACGTCTCCCCCGAATACGATCGCAGCCCGCATGCTGCACTCCCCAACCTGTGCGTAGCCAAGACAACGCTGATAACGGGGTGTTCAGTTTGGCAGCAAGAGACCGCCGACATCAAGGCTGTCCTTACCCAACCGTCAAGGTATCAGCAACGAATCGCCAGGTACCCAAGGGTCAGGTACTCCACCTCAACCGTTGCATCGCCAAGACAAGCACCCAGTCGGTCCAGCACGTGGTCACGGTCCTCAGAGCTCAGCGCGAGCACCTCGGACATGGTTGACATCAGTGCTACAAAATCACCGGGCTCGTAGGTCAGCGAGGAGACAAAATGCAGAGCTTCTGGAGGGGCAAATCCAAGATCCCCCTGCAGCAAACGTGCGAGGTTGCCGATCGTTGCCGTTAGGTCGGGGCGACGAAACAGTACTGGCAATCGGTGACTTGTCTCCTGGAAGATGACAGCGAGCTCCCTAGCTAGCTGAGCGTCGGTAATGGTACCCACATTCCACCACGCGGCGAACACACCATTGCGGCTGAGGAGGCGCCGGACTCGTCGGAGGGCTAAGGGACCTGCGAACCAATGCCAAGCCTGCGCACAGACAACGCCATCGAATGCTCGGCGTGGCCCTCGATAGTGTTCGAAGTCATTGGTCACCACGTCAACCTCACCGGCACTACGTGCAATCAGCTGACGGGCCATGTCGCCATCTGGTTCAAGAGCGGTTACCCGCAGGCCACGACGCAATAGCTCGCGTGTTGCGATACCGGTGCCAGCGCCAACGTCGAGAACCGAGCCTCCCGCAGGAATGGCTTGCGCAAGCATCTCAAACAGCGCGTCGGGATACCCTGGACGCACCCGATCATAAGTCGCTGCTGTTACCCCGAATTGCCTTCCAAAGCTGGTCACCGGATCACTTTAGCGCAGCAGCAGTTGCTAAGGTGAACCAGGTGAACGAACTTCGTACCATCCAGGATTTCTTGAACCGTCCCGATAGCACGAACTGGGGATCTGAGCTGATCGACGCACTAGCGGGCCGCCAACAGAACGACGGGCTCTGCGCACTCATCAGTCTTGCAGATCCGGACCAGACCTTTGCCCGCACTGGAGTCTTGGCAGGGCTCCCAATACTGGTCAAAGACAATATCGACACCAAGGACCTTCCCACCACCGTTGGCTCCTTGGCCCTTTCGCTGGATCCACCGCGCCGCGATGCCACTGTGATCGCCAAACTGCGGGCCGCAGGAGCAAACATCGTCGGCAAGACCAACCTCTCAGAATGGGCTAACTTCCGAGGTTTCGCCTCGGTATCGGGATGGAGCGGTCGCGGCGGCATCACTCGCAACCCTTACGATCTAGCACGATCCACCGGAGGGTCAAGTTCAGGCTCCGCCGTCGCCGTCGCTGCGGGATATGTGCCTGTCGCCATTGGCACAGAGACTGACGGTTCCATCCTCTGTCCTGCCGCCATGAATGGTGTGGTCGGCTACAAATCGACGGCGGGTGCCATCGACCGAGCCGGCGTGGCTCCACTCTCACGAAGCCAAGATTCGGTAGGCATCTTCGCCAATCGCGTCGCCGACGCTCGTCAGATCGCTCACCTGATCGTCGATCCACCCCACCAAGCACTCCGGCCGAACTTCGTCATCGTCGACTCGATGCTCGCCCAATACAATCCAAAGGTCCTCGCCAATTTCGAAGAAGTCATCGCTCTCCTCATCAAGAATGGGTATGCCATCTCGAGACTCAGCGCCGTTGGGGAAGGAACGCTGGAACCTGATGAGGATGCAGAGCTGATCGTCCTCGCGTACGAAATGACCGAGGATCTCGACCGATACCTTCGGGACCGCCATGACCCACTCACCAAGTCTCTCGCCGAACTCATCGCCTTCAATGCTGCCCACCCTGCAGAAGAACTCACCCTCTTCGGTCAGGAACTCCTCACCATGGGACTGTCGCATCCATGGGACGAGGCCACCTATCACCAGGCGTTAACCACCAACCGAGAACAGACGCGTATGGGGCTGCGGGCAGCCATGAGCACAGCAGATGCCGACATCATCCTGGCACCGACGATGGGGGCGGCCTGGCTCATCGACACCATCAACGGTGATCCCCCCATCCCTGGATCTTGGTCTGCCGCCGCGGTGGCGGGTTACCCATCACTGACGCTCCCCATCGGCCTTCTCGGCCACCTACCGATTGGCATGACGATGATCAGCCAAGCTCACACCGATCTGGCGCTGCTTGCGCAGGCGCAAGCCATCCAAGAGACTCTCGAGCGCGATCGAGAGGTGATCGCTCCTCCCTCACCCTAAGTCAATGCCCCATCGGCTACAACATGGACTTAGCGGGATCCTGCGACACGAGGCCCCAACGAGCAGCGTCTTTGGCTGAACACCGTCTTTGGCTGACAACGGGGCCAAACGACACGTTGGCGGAACACGGGCCAAACGACACTCCGCCGGAAGGATTGTTCCCCCGCGCGGTTGTAACGAGCATGACTAGCATCAACGTCGTCCGCAGCCTCTCGGTTCCCCTTTCCGTCGCATGGGAGGAGCTTGCCGCCATCGACCACCATGTCGAATGGATGGCTGATGCCGTTCGTATCGACTTTGTGACCGACCAGCATCAAGGAGCAGGCACGCGATTCACCTGTCTCACCAAAGTTGGGCCGCTTAAGACTAACGACCTAATGGAGATCACGCGTTGGGATGAGGGGCGCGCCATTGGGGTGCACCACAAAGGTCTGATCACTGGCGAAGGTCTCTTAGAACTTCGCGAAGCCACCAACACAACCTGTCTACTCTCCTGGAACGAAACCCTCCACTTTCCTAAAGCGATTGGTGGGGCCCTTACGGCCAACCTCGCCCAACCAATTCTCACCAAAATTTGGAGAGGCAATCTGCAGAGATTCGAGCAGTCGGCCATTCGACGGCTAGAATCGAAGAAGCCATGATCAAAGCCAAGCGACGACCCAGAGACTTTGCCCAGCGATCTTGAGGCGCGTTTTCGAGCGCTCTCGCACCGAGCGCCCGTCGCGTCGGAGCGTTCAGTCGATGGTGGCGTCTCCTCAATGGCCGACCTTCTTGAGCGCGCTGGCTTTTATCAAGGTCAGATTGTCCAGACGATCGTCATCCCGGCCCGCGATGCGCGTTTTCTCGAACCCACAACCCCACTCTCAGCGCAGACCAAACGCATCGCCGATACATTAGGGGGCCAGCTCTATACGCACCAGGCGCTTGTCTACGACCACGTCCAACTCGGCACCAACGTGGTACTTGCAACACCAACCGCATCAGGCAAAACCCTCGCCTTCGTGTTGCCGACACTTGAGCGGCTCCTCCGGGACCCACAGGCGACCGCTCTCTTTCTCTACCCCACAAAGGCGCTCGCCTACGACCAACTCGAGCGCCTACAGGAGCTCGACCGGAGCCTTAGTGGATCACTTCGCCCTGCCGTCTACGATGGCGACACACCAACCAGCGAACGGGCAAAGATTCGAGCAAATGCTCGCATCATTATCTCAAATCCACATGGTCTGCATCTTTACCTTGGCTGGCATGCAAGTTGGGAATCGTTCCTGGCCAATCTCAGCGTCGTGGTGATCGACGAGGCTCACCACTACGTCGGCAGCCTTGGCGCCTCGTTCGGGGGCCTACTGTGGCGTCTGCAACGGCTGACAGCTCACTATGGTGCCCGACCAGTGCTCATCGCGGCCTCTGGGACGATCGCCAATCCGCAAGAACACCTCGAGACGCTGACCGGGCTGCCCTTCGTCGTGGTGGATCAAAGTGGCGCCAGCCAATCAGCACGCACGATCCTCTTCTGGGACTGTACCCGGGACCCCAAAACTCCTCCCTCAACGCAGGCCGCCTACCTCACGCGTCATCTCGTCCGCATGCGTCGCTCCGTCGTCGTCTTTTCCAACACTCGTGCCCAGGCGGAGTACGTCGCGATGGCAGGTTCCGATCGAAGCCATCGCATCTTGCCCTACCGGTCTGGCTACTCCCCGGAGATGCGCCGTCGAGTCGAACATGAACTACGTTCGGGTGCAATCCGCGGCGTCTCAGCCACCAGCGCGCTCGAACTTGGTGTCGATATCGGTTCCCTCGATACTGTCGTACTCAATGGTTACCCAGGTTCGATCTCATCCCTTTGGCAGCGCCTTGGCCGGGCTGGCAGGACCAACCTTGAGGCTCTCGGCATCGTGATGGTTGGCGGGGATCCGATCTCTCGTTCGCTCCTCGCCAACGCCAGCGAACTCCTTGAGCGCAGCCCAGAACATGCCATCGCCGCCTCTGACGACACCGACATCCTCACCCGTCATCTCCTCCTCGCCGCTGCCGAGCTCCCCCTGAGCGAGGAATCAGTGACTGATGGACCTGGGGCCAGAGCCGCTCTTGCCGATCTTTTGGGTCGTGACCTTCTGATCCGAGACGGAGCTCACTATCTCTCCACTCGACAGCGCCCCCACCTCTCCACTCCATTCATGGAGCGAGAGGCAAGCTACGAAATCCACTTTCAAGGCACACGCGATCATCGAACCGTGGAACGCATATCGATCCGCCAGGCACTTCGTGAAGCGCACAAGGGAGCTGTCTTCCTACACTTTGGCACCCCATTTCGAGTGCAACGCGTCGATGCCGAACATCGACAGATCTTTTGCATTCCTGAGACCGATGGCCATCATACGCAGCCAACGCTGTTTCGATCGCTCTCTCAAGGAAGAACGCTTGAGCGCCTCGAGCCCCATCCACTACTCGCAATGGAACGTATCGAAGCGCTCGTCGTAGAGCAGGTGACTGGGTACAAGGAGTTTGACCACCAATCACGTCAGGTGGCCAAACGCAAGGTCGCCAGCCCCGTCATCTCAAGCCCGGCCGAAGCCGTCGTGATCGCCTGTGCCGACCCCATCTACCTCGGTATCGAACCTGAGGAATTCTTCGCCGCACTCCATGCGCTTGAACACGCGCTCACCAAAGTACTACCCCTGTTGACCAACGGAGGTACCTCTGATCTGGCGAGCCTCACCCTCCGCAACGGCGACGAACCGTCGATAGTGATCTACTACCTTACCAAGTCGCATCCATCCGCGATGATCACCAAAGTCATGGAACATCTCGGCGAAGCCCTCCATCTCGCCGAGCGCATGATCACCGAATGTTCCTGCGCCAACGGATGCGCCTTCTGTGTCCTTGACCCCCGGTGTGACGACGAGGTGATCGACAAAGACGCCGCAATCAGCCTCTCTGGATCCCTCCAAAAACTACTTCACCATCCCGAGCCACCTACGCAGGGCAACGACGACTGAGCTATCTTTTGCGAAGCAGCGTCACAAGCGCTGCCCAGAGATATCAGTGATCTGTACCTTGCTCCCCTACCATCGTGCGAATCTACGAGGAGACACGTACCGACGAGGGCGCGGAATCGCAGTAGGAAGCGAGCTCACAGCGAAAACACGAAGGTGTCTTTGCTCGGCAGATGCGCCTGCCGTGCAGGATGAGTTGCAGCGAGAACGAACCCCACCGATCCTGGGGAACGAGTGTGCAAAGATCCTGTTCGATCGCCTCGGGAGTCTGTGCACTACTCAGACCCAGTCGGCTGGACAGCCGACTGACATGGGTATCGACAGGAAGGCCTGGTAGGCCAAAGTAGACAGACCGGACAACATTGGCCGTCTTGCGGCCTACGCCAGGGAGGGAGATGAGCTCGGACAGATCGCTCGGAACCTCCCCCTCGTACTGGGAAGCAATCCGATCCGCAAGTGCGACCACATGGCTCGCCTTGGTTCGGTAGAAACCAGTCGAGTAGATAAGCTGCGCCACCTCCTCGACCGCCGCCGAACCAAGGGCGTCGGGCGTCGGAAAACGCGCAAAGAGCGGCTGGGTAACCGAGTTCACCACGGCGTCAGTCGTCTGAGCTGAAAGCACCGTAGCAACCAAGAGCTGGAATGGGGTCTCGAAATGGAGCGCGCACAACGTTTTTGCATCGCCTGGGTAAAGGCTAGCAAGTTGCTTGATGATCTGCTCGACCTGTTGTCTTCCCACCGTAGTGACCCTCCCCTACCCTTGCCTACGTTAGCCTAGTACTATGGCTCATCTTGATGTACGCACGCTCAACCCTGACCGCCATCTTTCTTCCATCATCTCGCTGGCGCAAGAGGTTGAAACGGTGGAGCATCATCGAGCACTTGCCGACCACCGCTGGATCGACCTCACCAACCACCATGCAGAGAGCCTCGAATCGCTCGTCGTCGTCGATTTAGACACTGAGGTCGTAGCCGGCATTCTCACCCGTAATGCGACGAACAAGGGAATAGAGTTCGAGCTGGCCATCCGCCCGAGTTACCCTTATGCACTCGTAGTCCAAGAGCTCCTCGATCGAGCGCTGAGCGATTCCACCATACCTACGACCCAACGCGTGAGCCTCTGGATACCCAACCCCAATCAGGAGCGTGACCGCCTCTATCGTAGTCTCGGCTTTCATGCCGATCGCGAAGTACTCCAGATGCGACGAACCCTTCCCTTCGAGGGTCGCTTACGCTCTGAGGCACTCAAGTTCCGAACCTTTCAACCCGGCGTAGACGAGGCCGCCTGGCTTAGCGTCAACAACCGAGCCTTTGAATGGCACCCAGATCAAGGTGACTGGGATCTCGCCACCCTGCGCGAACGAGAGGGTGAGCCGTGGTTCGATCCCAACGGATTCTTTGTCGTCGATGACGGGACTCGCATGCAAGGATTCTGCTGGACCAAGATTCATCACGACTGTCAACCTCCCGTCGGCGAGATCTACGTGATCGCTGTCGATCCAGAGGATGCCGGCAAGGGAATCGGTAAAGCGCTGCTGTTCGAAGGCATGCACTACTTAGGAGAGGTACGCAAACTCTCCTCCATCATGCTCTATGTCGAACGCAGCAACGAGGGTGCCCAAGCGCTCTACCAAAGCTACGGCTTCTCCATTGACCACGCGGACCGCCGCTACGTGCTTTTCCCTTCAACGAACGCGCTGCCAGACGACCACTAGGTCCCCTCTCGCCTGGAGTCCACAAGAACCCGAATCACCATGACGATAGACATCAATATGTCGGTGTTGCCTCTATTAAGCCAAGTGAACCTTATCTCATACAGACTGATCGGGGCATCGAGATCATGAGGGTTGGCGAAGAGGATCTCATCGATGCTATCGGCGCCTCCGTTACCCTGGTCGCTGTATCAGCAGTCCAGAGCGTCAGTGAGCACATTACTGATTTGCAAGCGCTCAAACAGCGGACCAAGCAAACTGGAGCTATGGTGGCAGTGGATGCCACGCAGGCCGCCGGCTGGCTTCCTCTCTCTTGACGGCCTCGATGCCATCGTCAGTTCCGGCTACAAATGGCTATTGTCCCCTCGTCACACGGCCTAGCTCGCGCGCTCCCAACGTCTTGGGGCCATGATGAAGCCGCTCTATGCGAACTGGTGTGCCGGTGACAGTATCGCCAACTCCTACTACGGAACTCAACTCCATCTCGCCAAGAGCGCCGCAAGGACCCCTCTCCTGCGTGGCTGTCGTGGATCGGAGCAGGAGAGTCCCTTGCACTCATCGATCATCGCGTGATCAGCGCAATGCATGACCACGGCGTCGCTCTCACCGCCGAACTTCTCACTCGGCTCGACCAACCTCTGCCGAAGAGGGCCACAGCGATCGCCTCGCTCAAGCTAGTACTGCCCATCGACCAAACCTTCCTTCCCATGACGGTATCCCTGTGGAGAGGCATCCTGCACTACGACGTTCGATCCCAGGCAGGGCAATGGTAGATCCTCGTCCGCTCGGATAGGACAATGCCATGGTCCTATCAGGATGTCCTGAGAACCTCCTAGCGCACGAGAAAGTGCCAGCCGACCCAAGCCCATCCGAGGGTCAAGGCAATCGCTCCAATCGGCCGCGAGCGCAGGGCTGCGACGAGATCACACAGTCGATGCCCTCGGATGTGAGTAACCACTGCCGTCACCAGCAGGCCCGTCGCGATGAACGCCCAGATCGCTAAACTTAGGCTCCGCATATCGCCAACCAGACGCCAAGACCGAGCCAGGCAATAAAAAGAATCACCCGTGCCTCAATACCGTAACCGAGCGCGCCATTGATGATCGATGAGATCGTCGGATGGGAGGGCCGCGCACCACCAAACAGGTTCAATAGCTCAAATGTGAGTACCGCCAAGGCCGCGAGCGACCACGTCCATACTGCCACCCTATCGAAGGAGTGTGGAGCTTCGTGTTGCACCTTACGATAGAAGACAACGATAACCACCGCAATGGCGATACCCGTCAGCACCTCAGCTCGGCGGGTAAAGGTATGGCTCAGCGCTTCTAGATACGTCCATGTGAGCCCAAAGGCTCCACCTGCAAGTAACAAAATGGTGTGTCGCAGCCCAATGAGGCGCCTCGCACCACCTGCGAGTAGTCGAATGAAACGCCTCAGCCTCATGAGTAGCTTTGCTCCACCTGCGAGTAATTGGATGGAGCGTCGCAGCCTCATGCGTCGCTTCGCACCAACTTGGAGCGCATCAAAGCAAGTCCAACGACGGTTGTTCCAAGCGCCACGAGGGAGAACACCATGGGCACAAACCCATCA
The DNA here is from genome assembly GCF_027364955.1 of Ferrimicrobium sp. Classification (NCBI taxonomy): domain Bacteria; kingdom Bacillati; phylum Actinomycetota; class Acidimicrobiia; order Acidimicrobiales; family Acidimicrobiaceae; genus Ferrimicrobium; species Ferrimicrobium sp. Next base: position 51,952 of record NZ_DAHXOI010000004.1, on the reverse strand, counting down.
GCGTGGTGTAGCACCAGAAAGCCCAAGAGGACAAGGAGCGCAGGAAGAATGAGGACTCCGCGCATTCGATAACCTAGTTGATGGAGCCGTGCTGCGTCATAGGCCGCGATCCGCCCCTCAAGTTCGAGATCAAAGCCAGACAGACAACCAGCGGACCCCGCCGCTGCACAGTTGGCGCACTGTGCGCCACAGCTATCAGTGACGTCGGGCTCACCCTTGGCCCTTGAACCGATCACAACAGCCGCACCAACAATGAGTCCGGCGACGAGTCCACCAAGCGCGACCATCATGGCATCGAGCCCCAAGAGTTTCAGACAAAGGGAGATCATGCCGGCAAAGAACGCTCCGATTGCAATCGCCCAGACAAACCTGACAAGCACCATCCGATGATAGAACGCACTGGCTTGGTGTTTGCTAAAAGATTGGGTCACGTGAGTTATTCTACCTCCCGGATCCTGTTGTCAGAAACCCGACGTAGGATGATGGATCATGGGCATCGCGACCACTCATGCCGCTCTTCATCCCGCAACGACACAATTACAAGCGACGACGTTCGTTATCGTCGATACCGAGACCACTGGTGGATCTGCAAACTATCACCACCTGACTGAGGTGGCTGCGCTCAAGGTCTGTGGCGGACACGTCATTGGCCACCTTCGATCGCTCATAGTGAACCGCTTGCCCATCCCCGCCATGATCGTGACGCTCACCGGTATCACTGATGCGATGTGTTGCGTCGCACCGGAAGAGATAGAGGTCCTAGGGGCCTTTACCTCCTTTGTCGGCGACGCAACCCTTGTGGGCCACAACCTGCGCTTCGACCTGAGTTTTCTTAACGCTGCCCTCTCCCGTTGGCATGCTCCCGCGCTCAACGGTCCAACGATCGACACCCTGAGCCTCGCACGTCGTCTACTCCGGGGCGAGGTCGAGAACTTTAAACTCGCGACGCTTGCAGAGTACTTGGGCCTTCGTCGACCAACTCATCGAGCCCTTGCCGACGTACTAACCACGACCGACCTCCTCCACGAACTCATCGGTCGCCTCGGCAGCATGGGCGTCACCACACTTGAAGATCTCGAACACTTTTCCACACCAAAATCATCCCGTCATGATCTGACCCGTACATGAACGACGCGCTTGCTCTGGAGAAGGCCGATTCCTTTGAACCGTTCTTTGGAGCGCCGATTCCCATCACGAACCTCACCGAGTTCGCTGGTTGGCCAGCTGGCTGCGCACATGAAGTCAACAGAGGAGAGGGAGCTGGAGGTAACCGCGCTCGCAGGTACTGGTTTCCTCCCTTTGGTCGCACCAACACCTTCGCATTTGGTCCGATTCCGGTCACTAACAACCTCCGGTTTGGTGTTACCGCGAACCCATAGGATCTCAAGCGAACGCCGGGACGGTCGAGTGGCGGCAACGGTGGCTGTCCAAATGGTACCCCTGGCCCATACCGACGATGGCGGTAGCTCGATCAAGATTCTGATGTCATGCTGGGGCTTGGTTGGTCTCGAGGTCTCTCGATGGAGGGCACCCTCCCCGAACATCTCGCAGGAAGGTGGATCGGTCGAGGAGGGGTTGATACTGAGATCTAAGGCGGACGATGCAGATCACGTAGCCTCTAGGAACCTCGCATTAAAGATCGAAGATCGCCAGATCAACCGGTTCACTCCCTATACGGAAGTGAAGAAGATCCTTGACGCGAGATTCCTACACCGAATGAAAAATCGGAATATCCCAGTGGATGTCGAGGCTACCGCTCACGGCAGGACTCCAAGAATATCACGACAACCCAAGTTGGAGGTGGTGGGAGGTGTACAACCACCGACTCGCCTTAGTTCTGTCCCATTGGGTGGGGCAGAACATAAGAAGGCGTCTTACAAACGAAGTGGACCAGGTACGAGGGGCCTTCCGATATCAATGTGTATGTGCCTCGGAGCGGAACCCATCAACACAACGCGTCTTGCACTAAGCGAACTGTTATCAGACACATCTAGTGGCAAGGTTATAGCAATCGCTTGACGGTGATCCTTAGGTCTCGGTATCAATGGGTGTGGCACTTAGAAAATAAACCAGTGAGAATGAAAAGGAAGACCTGTTCGAATGGCTACGTACGAGCAAGCGGTCGGGAACCAGACGACTCACGAAGTAACGGCCCTACGCTGGTCAACCGACTCCACAACGGCGTACCGATTCCTGGTCGATCTTGGTACCGAAGGAGCGCTTATTTCAGACGATCCCCTTTTCAACACCTGGGTCATCAGCCATTGTCCACCAACGATGAACTTTCAGCAATCGCCTCGATCCTCGTCAATCGCCGTTCCCACAAAGAACGATCTCGTCATCGCCAACGACCGCATGCATCCGCTATCCAGGCTGGCGCGCCACTAAGTCATCGAGATACGCCCCTGCGCGTCCACTTGTGAGCGTCAGTATGGCACGATCAACCCCTTCGGCGATGGTGGTCACCAGGTCAGCGGCGTAGAGGGCTGCACCCGCATTGAAGGCCACGAGGTCGCGTCGCGCGTCGCAGATACGTCCATGTAAGATGTCGTGAAGAATATTAGCATTCTCTTTTGCGTCTCCGCCCTGAAGCATCGCTAGGTTCGTTGGCTCAAAACCGTAGTCGTTTGGCTCAATGACATAGGAATCCACCTCGTGCCCAGCTCGTACCTCCCATACACGAGTCGGCGCCGTCAGACTCACCTCGTCCATGCCATCGTCGCCAGAGACGATCAGGGCATGCTGCGAACCCAACGCAAGAAGCACATTTGCCATCGTTGGCGCCAAACTTCGGTCAAACACACCGACTAACTGATACCGCGCACGCCCGGGATTGACAAGAGGTCCAAGAAAGTTGAAGGCGGTGGGAATCCCAAGGGCACGTCGAATCGGTGCAACCGCCGCCATCGCGGGATGAAAGCGAGTTGCTAAGGCAAAACCAAATCCCGTCGTCTCCACCATATGAGCGACCTCAGCAGCATCGAGACCAACATTGATACCAAGTTGCTCGAGGACATCAGCTGAACCAGTCTTCGAACTCGCAGCACGGCCACCATGCTTGAGCACCCGAGCACCAGCGGCACTCGCCAGCAGGCCCGCCGCGGTCGAAACATTGATCGTCCCTTGGCGATCTCCACCCGTTCCGCAAGTATCGAGGATCTCGCCATTGACAGGAACGGCGACCATATGAGAGCCCATCGCTCGGGCAAAACCGAGTAACTCCTCAACCGACTCCTCTCGTTGACGAAGCAACACCAAAACGCCTGCAATGATCGGAGCCGGTACCGCACCATCGAAGACGACTTCAAGCATCTGATGCGCCTCGCTCTCGCTGAGCCGTTCCCCTTGCATAAGGCGGGCAAGAAGCGCAGACCAAGCGAGATCAGTGCCCGGATCGGTCACAGGAGTAGACGGTCGCGCCGGTACTCCAGTTGGCGTAGCAAGGGTCGAAGCGGCATCAGGATGCGACATCATGGGATCAGGCATGTGCCTATGCTAGACGCGGGTGTTGGAGGACTCATCTCTCCCAAGAAGCTTTAGCAGAGCTGCTTCGCGGAGCGGTCGAGCAAGATGAAAACCCTGGACCTCGGGCACGCCGAGCTCTTTTAAGACGTCAAGACAAGCTTGGTCACCCACCCCCTCTGCCACCACAGAGATGCCGAGCTCTTTCGCGAGTGCTGCGAGACCGGCAACCAATCCCCGGTCGCCACCGGAGCCGAGGTCTTTGACGAACTGCCGGTCGATCTTGACAATATCCACCGGCATGATCTGCAGATGACGAAACGACGACGTTCCGACTCCGAAATCATCCAATGCAATCAAGAAACCTTCACTCTTGAGGCGGCGCATCATACGGGCGATCCGGTCAATCAGCAGATCAGAGAGCTCCGTCTCTGTCAACTCGATGACCACCATGTCACGTGGAATGCCGAGCCGATCAGCTAACTGGCAAAAATCCTTTACCGTCCGTCCCTCAGCAGCATTCACACCGCTCAAATTGATAGAAAGACGCATCTGACCAGCCAGCCCCGCTGAACGCCAACGTGCAAAACGCATCATCGCTTCCGCACGAACAAAGGCATCGAGCTGGTCCATCAGACGATACTGAAGCGCAAGCGACAGGAATCGACCTGGCAACAGGAGGCCTTCGGTGGGGTGCTGCCATCGCACCAAGGTCTCCGCTCCTGTGACCGACCCGCTCTGGGTATCAAAAAGCGGTTGGAACCGCAGTAGCAGAGCACCACCGCGTTCATCTCCACGCAACACGCGTACCAAATCCGGACCTAGTTCGATCTCTACCGCATCTTGGGTACCGCGATGCAAGTGCAGGAGATCAGGGCGCCGGCGTGAGAACTTGTCCTGATACATCGCCGAATCAGCGACGGACATCAACTGGTCCAGATCGACCGTCGTCGTGGATCCCGTCGCCATCCCGACCGCGGCGGTCACCCGTAGCTCAATCGTCCCAACCGCTACCGGGTTGAAGGAGATCGCCGCTGCGAGGCGATCCGCCAGCTGGCGAATCACCCTGATCGAATCCATCCCAATGACAAGTACGGCAAACTCATCGCCACCGATTCTGCCAACGACATCGAGTGGGCGCACGCTCGTGCGAATGCGATTCGCTACCTCATTGAGTACTCGATCACCAATCGCATGACCAAACTGATCGTTGACAACCTTAAGACCGTCAACGTCAATAAAGAGAACTCCGACTAGCCTCTCCTCGCCATCGTCAAAGTAGGCGTTAGCATGCTCAAAAAACCCCGCACGATTGTTGAGCCCCGTCAAGGGGTCCATATGTGCTAATTGGCGCACTCGCCGGCGCTCCACGTTGCGTTCTTGAATGTCGCGAACAGCCAGCAAGGTGCCAGTGACGCCAGAGGCTGCATCAACAAAACGACGCCGATAGGACTCCGTCACAAACGTTGATCCGTCCAGTCGCAGGCGTTCCTCTTCTTCCACCTGTGCGCCCTGATCGGAGAGGGTCCTCAAAGGCTTACTTTCAAATTGGGAGGCCAGCATTCCGCGCAACGAGACGTTCTCTTCGCCTCCATGCAACCGCGCAAAGGCTCGGTTATGGAGGGCAATCACCTCCTCGTCGTCAACCAAAGCCACCCCGTCTGGCATAAAATCCAACACCTGTGATGCAAGCGCAGATCGCTCCTGACCGGCAACCACGAAACTGAGGGTCTGTCGTTGGGCCACGATCGCACCTGCGAACCGGGCAAGCTCGCGAACGGTCTGGAAATCTCGGAGAGAAAATCGATAGGGTGAAGGGCTAAAAACGGCAATCAGTGCGACCAATGTCCCAGTCGTATCCACAATCGGAACGACAACCGCTGAGTCGTTCTCCGTCTCGCCTCGAATCGATGCGATGGCCTCCTCGTCCGTGGTTGTCCGATCCGCTAATGAGCCGATCAGCACCGCTTCCCCAGTGGTTCCGACCCAGGCGAGCAACCCACTGTGACGGTCGATGATGTCACCAGGCTGACGCATCGTCTCGCCAACGGCTGCCGAAACCCAGGTGGCATTTGGACGGACCTCAACCACCAACGCGCTATGAGCGCCGGTGAGGAGGCGAGCCTCGCGTCCGAACTGCATCCAAGGGACAGCGGTATCATTGACGCTTAGCAAGCCCTCTAAGAGACGCTGATTGGTTCGAACGCGTCGATTCAGCCAACGCCTCGACCGTTCCTGAGCATAGCTCTCGCCCGCGACCCGAACAGCTGGCGCAGCCTGCTCAAGCAGTCGGTAATCGTCAATCGATAGTTGCTCCAAGTCGATCATCGCAAGCATCAACGACTCACCAAGGCGCAGCAGCGTGAGCGAGGTTCCACGGATACGAAGCAACCAATTGTCGGTCCCTCCAGCGACGAACGGTGGAGGCTCAAGACCGACAAAATCAGCAAACTCCTTGCCGCGCTCAGCTACAACGAGCCGTAACCGTCCGAAACCGGGCTCAACTTCCATGACGGTGATCGGTGTTGCAAAGCGCTCATACAGGACATCCAAGAGCTCGAGCAGGACCCCACGTGAACCGAGATCACCTGCCAGGATGCGTGAAATGCTGCGCATCAACGCGGCGTCGGGCGGCGCACTCACCGGGGGTAGATTCGCAACAGAGGCGCCAATAACCGGGAAGTGATTGGCGTCTAGGCTCACCGCAACCGCATCCGTTCCTGCGAGACCGCACCCTTCATCGGCGCGTATTGTCCAAAAGAAAACCCGGATATGCGCAAGAAACTCACCCCAGCAAACGCACCGTCGCTCGACGAATCGCCACCTGGAGTACCGGCACCCAATGGAAAACGGTACCGCCCGGCGAGACGGTTAAACCGCGCCTCAAGCGAACCGACCGTACGCAGCGTCAGCATCGGACGCCGTTGACACACAAGGCACCTACCACGAGAAATACCCAAGCGACCTATGCAGCAACAAACCCACCACGACCACGATCCTAGCAACAATTACCACTCCTTGTGTGCAGACCATAGAGATTTGCCCAAGAAATCTTCAACGTGCGTTGATCACCTGCAAAACCGAATGCGCAAAACACCTGCGGGTTCTTGTTGCTAAACTAGGTTTGAATCACGACCCAAGGAGCCATCGTTGGAAGTAGATTACTCTATGGATGCATGCGGTGGGAATCGTGTCCGAATCTAGCTATGTCTTTCGAGAGATCTCGGCGATCATTGGGTCAAGTGAGACGCTTGAGCAACGGATCGCGCGGCTCAAGGAACTCTGCATTACGTGCTTTGATCAATCACAGTTCGTCGAAGGATTCGAGTGCACCGACCCAGAGAGCTTCACCACACTCGCCCTGAACCAGCTGCGCGGCTTTCAACTCATCGTTCCACAGGATCGCACTCGCGGCACAAAGGAGTGGGACACCGCGCTCGCGCAGGCCTTCGTCAACGCCTACGCGCTCTTGATGCACCAGCTCCAGGTTGAGCTTGACCAAAGCGGCGCCCTCCTCGAAGTCCACGCTACCAATCAGATGATTATGGCCCTACTGGGGTTAGACAAAGGTACGGCCGACTGGCAACGCGTCACAGAGGGAATTCTCGAACGGCTCTTTGGGGCCGAGGCGCACGTGTTTGCGCTCGCTGACGCGCCTACCACCTCACCAATTGCCGCCTGGGCGGCCAAAGTAGGTCAGAATTTACACTTTACTGACCTGTTAGTCCATGGCGTAACCATTATTGAGAGGGATATGCCGATGCGCTCCGTCTTAGTAGCCATTGACCGTGCAGCCGGATATGGAATGACAGTGAGTTCCACTACCGTACGCAGTTTCGATGCCACGAAGCTCGCCGTGCTCCAGGATTGCCTAAGCATTTATATCGCCGGCATTGCACTCTTCGGACATTTTCAACAGCAGCAGAATGAAGCTTCTCTTGCCTCATCGATCCTCTCAAACATTGATATCGGAGTTCTTGGTGTCAACGAGGGCGGTAGAGTCGTCTTGGCAAATCGCCAAGCGGGTGAACTCCTAGGCCATAGCCCCAGCGAACTCGTACGATCGCCGACTCCACTCATCGTCAGCCAGTTCGAAGAATACTTCTCGCTGCTCGGATCCCTACCCACGCCCTGGCTCACCACGAATGCGCTGCTACGAAAGCGGAGTGGCAAACCACAACCAGCATCACTCTCCATCCGTCGTATCGAGACAGAACGCGATGTCAGCTACCGGTATCTCATCACCCTGGTCGACACCACACGCTCGCACTTAGAGCTTGAGGAGTGGCGCTGGCATGCCACGCATGACCCACTCACAGGGCTCTTGAATCGCAATGGGCTTGCTGGCGAGCTCCAACAACTCACCCATGCGTCGGTGATGGTGCTCTTCTTGGACATCAACCGTTTTAAAATCATCAACGACCTCCTTGGTCATCGAGGTGGTGATCGAGTAATAACGACCGTTGCTCAACGCCTCATCGCCGGTGCCAAACCAACCGACATCGTTGCCCGAGTGGGTGGTGATGAGTTTGTCGTCATTGGAGCGGTGAATACACCGTTCCGGGGACTCAAACGCGTCGCCCAACGTATCGTTGAGGCTATCACCTCCCAGCCTGTCGACATTGGGGACCGGCAGCTAGCCGTGTCGGTCTCCGTCGGCGCTGCCCTCGAGACCTTCCACGGCAGTATCGATGCGCTCCTGGATCGCGCTGACCATACCATGTACATCGCCAAACAAGAGGGGCAAAACTTACGCATTGCCCATGGTGACGACGAGAGGTTCACTGTCGATACCCAACTCACCGACCCGAACCTCTTCGACTTCCTCCGTGCCCGTGACGCTAGCCAAGTCGCCGCCGTTGAGATGCCTTGGGTGCGACTCGCCGACGGAGAATTGGCTGGAGTTGACCTTTCGCTCACGTGGCAGGAACCTATCCAAGAGACACCACGCGACTACGCGATGCGCAACCACCTTCGCGATGAGTACAACTGGCTACTTGTGCACCATCTCCTTCGACGTCAAGCGGTTCGCGGACCCTTTGGAGTCTCACCGCTGATGCCCAACCAGTACTTCATCAACAGGATCGAGCGCCTTTGTCAAACTGGGTACCTGAATCCACAAAAAGTACAACTCGTCTTTCGATCGATTGAACTCGCTACCAATGAGGCGTTGGAGAAGGCGAGCACTATCGCAGGACATGCCCAGCGACTCGGCATCAACGTCGCCCTACGTTGGCGCTCAGGGGAAGGGGGCGAGGTCACAAGCCTTGCCAAACTCCGTCCCGACCAGGTGCAGATCGATGTGAGCGATTGGGCCAATCGCCCAACGAACGCGCGAACGATTCAAGCCATTGCCGCCTTTGTAAACGCGCTCGAAACCCAGGTCGCCTTCTTGCACCCAACCGCAAAATTTGTCGCGCAGTTACAAGCTCACCAACTACGCGAACTCCTACCAGGTGCGCTCTTGGAAGGCCTAACCGGGATCGCACGAGAACCTGACGAGCGAACTACGCCGGACTGAGCACACGCTGGTCTCATTGGCCTTGACCCAACACGACTACTCTTGCAGCCTGGCTTGCGTCATGGCTTGGATGTTGCACCTGTATGCGTCAGGCTCCATGGCTGAACAGGTGCGTAGCTGCAACAACACAAGGATTGCAGCCTCGCACGCATCCATTAGCTAACGATCAGTCCCACCAAAGGTCACCCCTCAGCACACCCTGACCGATCAGACCAAGTTGAACCTGGGTGGTTCCTTCCACAATGGTCAACTGTTTTGCATCGCGATAATACATCTCCGTTGGATGGTCCTGCATGTACCCAGCAGCGCCGAGCAGCTGTACCGCAAGGGATGAGGCACGGACTGCCATCTCTGTGGCGTAGTACTTTGACATGGAGAGGAAGGGAACAAACTCGCGAGTGAACTCACCTCGATCGGCCATCCAGGCCGCCCGGTACGTCAGCAGTCGAGCCGCCTCGATCTCCGTGGCCATCTTAGCGATCTCCCATTGAATCCCTTGAAAGTCGGCAATGGCATGGCCAAATGCGCCGCGTTCTTTGACGTAGTTCACCGCATACATGAGCGCACCCTCAGCGAGCCCAAGACCGCGAGCGGCCACAATAGGACGCATGGAGTTCAACCCGAGCATGGCAAGACGAAAGCCACCGACCTCGCCGATCACATTCTCCCCTGGTACGTGCACCGACTCAAGCAACAGCTCACCGGTGTCAACTCCCTTGACCCCCATCTTTTTATCGACCCGGGGCACCGATACACCCTCAGTGCTACGGTCGACGATGAAGGCGGTAATCGAATCATGACGCCGAGAGTTGGGATCTCCCGTCTTGGCAAAGACGGTATACCAGTCTGCTTGGGCAACACCGGAGATCCATACCTTAGAGCCTGAGAGTATCCACCCTCCCTCGACGTCGGGGTCGGGCACCGCACTCGTACGCATGCCGGCTACATCCGAGCCTGCCCCAACCTCCGAGAGTCCGAAGGAAGCACGCTGCTCACCACGGGCGATACCGGGGAGATAGCGTCGCTTTTGCTCCTCGGAACCCGCGATCATGACCGGACCGGTGGGGAGTCTGGAGAGTAACAGCATCAACGCGGCAGTATTGGAGTACTTGGCGACCTCCTCGATCGCAATCGTCAGGCCAAGTATGCCCGCACCTGAGCCTTCGTATGCTTCGGGAATGCAGAGTCCAAAAAGTCCTGTAGCACCAAAAAGTTCGAAGAGGTCCTGGGGATACTCTCCGGTAAGGTCAATCTCCCGGGCTCGTGGAGCTACCTTCTCTTTCGCCAACTTACGCACCGTATCGCGAAGTTGGGCGAGATCGTCATCGAACTCGAAGTCCACCGGGCACCTCCCTTAACCATGGTTGTGAACACTTGTGGTCGGTGCATCATGCACCCACCACTGCCGAACTCAGCCTATTTGCCAGTCTGCTGCGAGCGACCGCTTGAGTTCATCTCCGAGAACCGTCTCAGCCTCATAGGCAGGATGGTGGACGAACAGACGCACTTGGCGGTCCACAAAAGAGGTAGCCGCCCTCTCGGGAAGCGAGAAACGCAGATAATGGACGGATGCAGTGACGTCGGAACGAGAGAGCTGTTCGGCATGGGCTGGGTCAATCGTCCCCGGCACGCCCACCTCATCGACCATCAGTTCGAGCGAACGCTCTACGCCAGCTAGCTTTGGCAACCATTCTTCGAGTTCTGCCTTGGAGGTCAGCTCAACAAACAGCGTCGCGACAAGTTCATGTTCTCGAGGTATGAGCTCGTTATAGACATCAAGCTCGGCTTGGATATCCTCATCTCGCATCATGCGTTCCGCTCTGGCCATCTCCTGCACCTGAAAACGCATCGTCGCCTTATTCTCGAAGACGACGGAGATCATGGTTCCGAGTGACACGCGGCGTACTCGCTTGAGGTCAATCACCTCTTGGCGCATCTCGGCACGAACCTTCTCATAGGCGCGTAGATCCAAAATGTCGTTCACGGTGAGCGTTCGCATCATCAATTTCCTTTCAAGGGAGGTTGGGTTTCAAGACCCATTAACTTTCTTACCAGCGAAATCGGGTGTTCGACCCTGACGCCCAGCGCCTCATCGATGGCGGTGTTGGCCAAGTGGCAATCTCCGACGATCGTGGTCGCCTTCGTTTTGGCGATCTGGTCGGCCAAGGATGCGGACATCCGTAGCGAGGAGGTGGCGTTCTCGCTCCGGTAGCCCCAGGTTCCATCGATGCCGGAGCACTTTGCAACAACCCGGACTTTAACTCCAAGCTTTTTCAGCAGGTCGCGCCCTTTGAGCCCTACGTTTTGGGCTTGCGTGTGGCAGGCTGCGTGAAACACTACCTCCTCGTCAAGTTCAACGTTGCCCAACGTCATCGAGCGATCTTTACGCATAAGATTCACCAAATACTCGCTCGGATCAAAGGTGTGCTGCGAAACTCGCTCCGCCTGCTCACCCGGTACGTAGATGGGGTAGTCTCGCTTGACCACATAGGCGCACGTTGGCTGCGAGACGATGATGTCTTTGCCTTGTCGCACGACCTCATCGAGTCGTTCGACATTCGCTCGCGCCTGTCGAGTGAACTCATCGACATTACCCTGGTGCAACCAGGGGGCCCCACAACACTTGACACCTTCAGGTAGCGAGCAGGCGATGTCCTGACTCTCGTAGACGGTGGTCACATCAGCACCGATCTGGGGGGCCATATATTCGATGAAACAGGTCGGAAAAATAGCCACCGTTGCCCGTGGCGCACTGATGAATCGAGGCAGCCGATCCTTGAACCAACGGGAGAAACGAACCTTGCCATAGGAGGGGAGCAGGCGTTGGCTCGACACGCCAGCGACTTGCTCCATGACTCTGCGAATACCTGTGTTCGGGCGCGAGACGATCGGATTCACTACCCCTGACAACGCCTGATTCAGGGCACCGACGGTGTCCGTGCGCGCCAGCACCTGATCGGTGACACGACTCCGAAGATCTCGCTGATGATTGGCGGTACGGACCGCCTGTGCGCGCAACATCAGTCGCGGAAAATCAAGCGCCCATTCGTGCGGCGGGATATAGGGGCACTTGACGTAGCAGATCTTGCAACCAAAGCAGGCATCCACCACGGCATCCTGTTCGGTCGGGGTCAAATCAGCATGCTGTTGATCCTTGGAATCAACGAAGTTAAATAACATTGGAAATGAGTCACAGTAGTTGAAACACATGCGACACCCATGGCAGAGTTCAAAAACCCGGCCGAGTTCCTCACGTAGATCCCCTTCGTCATAGTACTTTGGCTCACTCGGGTCATAGGTTGTCGTCATCTGTTCCTACCTCATCTTCATCTCTCTGGATCATGGTTATGAACGCCATGGAGACACCTATCACGGGGTGCCACCTTGCATCGTAGCCCTGCCAAGAACGATCCGCCGTTGCAACCTGCAACTCATGATCGCGGCCCACCGGTGTACGACAGCATGGCTGGCTCGTACCCGTTTCGTGCCTATCAGTTTCACGAAGGCTTATCTCCTCACCGCGATCTAACCGTACACAACCCAGGAGCACCGGCCGTCTTGATTCGGCCAGCTTGATCAGGTCACGACGACCAATTCATCCTTCGGGGCGACTCCGTCTCTTTTGGCCATGGTCACGATGCAGACCTTTCATCTTGCGCGCAGACGAATCACCTCATTGGCGAGCACTACCGCGCTTCTGCAGTGTGCCAATCACCCAAGAGGGCTTCGAATCACGGGACGACCCAACGTCTAGTTCAGTGGCTGCCCACCCAGCTGAACAGCCTCGCAGTCTGCACTGTGCCAACCATTCCAACCAAGGGAGCAGCCAGAACCCTCCGTCAATCGAGGCACCTTTGACCGCTATTGCAAGAGCTGACATGCTGGCGACCGCTGGCAGGGATCGGCATCACCCTATCGATGAACGATGATCCGAGCCCCACCAACACGTCTACGCCGTCCCAATCTGTCAACGGTGCCTGCCCAAGATTCTCAGGCAGACCTCAACAGATCAAGTCCGATTATGAGATCGACTCGAGTCCCTGGCCAAAGCGCCCGGCATGGCTCTTCTCTGCACGAGCAAGAACCTCAAACCACTCTGCTACCTCGACAAAACCCTCATCGCGAGCCGTGCGGGCAAAACCTGGGTACATCTCGGTGTACTCATAGGTCTCTCCTTCGATCGCGGAACGAAGGTTGTCCTCAGTTGCCCCCACCTTCGCACCGGTGACAGGGTCACCTACTTCAGCGAGGAAATCGAAGTGACCGAAGGCATGTCCAGTCTCACCCTCGGCCACCGAGCGGAACAGCGCGGCAACGTCGGGGTAGCCTTCGACATCGGCCTTCTGGGCAAAATAGAGATAACGTCGATTCGCTTGGCTCTCACCAGCGAACGCCTCCTTCAAATTTTCGGCGGTCTTTGACGTCTTCAGCTCAGCCATGAACTTCCTTTCCTGTCTCTCGTAGCAAGCCGGCCTCGAGTGTCGCTGCACCGACGGCCAGTATTGACAATCAGCATGTTGTATGACCAGCTCCATGCCCATGAGGGCGGCATCATCTAGAACCATTCCACCTTTGGAGATTGTCAAAACACGCTGACCGCTCCATCCTAGTCTTGACGAGAACTCTCTCACCCGCCTGGTAGGCGATGTTCATCTCAACGTCCGTGACCACCGAAGTTGGCCCCTCATGAAGCAGGTGTCGTAACCTCTGATGACAAAGCAATCCCCACCAAGCCACATAGGTGCTAAGTTGGCACGATGACCCAAGGAGCCCTATCCAACACCCGCATCATGATCAGCCCCACTGCTGGTATGTCGATCGAAAAAAACCGCTGGGAACGATGAGCCACCCCCTCGCCTGCATCATCCCCAACCACAAGACAGCCTCCACCGACGAATCGACCGGGCCTCCACTCATGGGCCCCTATTGGGACCCGAGGAGACCCTCTCGACTGACCACACCACGACAACCTCGCGACCAGCCAGTTCCTGACCTCCAGCACAGCGGTACTGTCGTTACCCCCCAGTTGGATGGTGCCCCGATCTCATTTGGCCAACCCGAACCGGGTGTTGCTGAAGGAATCGAGGTTCGGCGATGACAACAGTGGCGGTCCTCGATGTTGGCTCGAGTTCACTACGGGCCTCGCTCGTCGATGAAAGCTTGGCGGTACTTGCCAGCTACGCGACCCCCCTGCAACTCCTACGTGAAGGCACGGCGAACGTGACCTTTGATCCGATGGAGATGCTGCATCGATGTCAACAACTGCTGGGCAAGGTCGCCTCTGCTGGTTCCTTTGATCGCATCGCGATCACGAATCAACGATCCAGCGCCATAGCCTTTGAGCGCAACCGACCTCGAGCGATCGGGATGGCAATTAGTTGGGAGGACTTACGAACTGCAAGTCAGTGTCTCGCCCTTTCGCGCGCAGGTGCCGCATTCGCCCCCAATCAATCCGCAACCAAGTTCGCCTGGCTCTTGGATCGCTATGGATCTGAATACCCTGATCTCATGGTCGGCACAATCGATACCTGGCTGACCTTCGCCCTTACTGAAGGCAGGGTGCTCGCTACCGATGCCACGAACGCAGCGATGACCGGCTTAGTCGACTCCTCTGGCGTCCGTTGGGATACCTCCAAGCTGGAGCTACTGGGGATGAGCATCGACAACCTTGCACCGATCATCGATGTCGTCGCCAATCGCGGTGACTACGTAACGGCAAATGGTCCAGCCTCCATCATGGTCACGCTCGCAGATCAGCAGGCCTCACTCGCTGGCCAACGCGCGAAGGCGAAGGTCACCCTTGGAACCTCCGCGGTAGCCGACGTCGACCTGGCCGAGGACACCCCTCGCTATGATCGTCGAGGCCCTCAGGGTACCTTTCCGATCATCACCGCCACCGCATCAGGACGCGCCACCTTTGGACTCGAGGCCTTCTGGATGAACGCAGGCTCGGCCATTGGCTGGCTCGTGCGCAATGGGCTCTTGAACAGCCCCGATGACTCCGAACAGGTCGCAGCCAAGGCGATACCCGAGGCGATCCCCACCGTCGTGCCAGCTCACTCAGGAATTGGTGCTCCGATCTGGGACTTTGGTGGTCGGTGTGTCATCGCCAACCTAGCCCCCACTGCCGGTCGACCGGAAATCGTCCATGGATTCCTTCTCGGCATCGCCTGCGCCGCCGCCGACCTTATCGGAGCGCTCACCCACGACAGCAGTGCACGACTGGAATCAATCGGCCTCGATGGCAAGGTCGCCTCGAACACCATCGTCGCCTCCGCTCTCGCAGCGCTTACCCCACAACCTCTCGTACTCTCTCCCAGCCCTGAGGCGACAACCCTCGGAGCAGCGCGTCTTGCGCTCGGCATCCCACGAGAAGCTCTCCCGAGAGGGCGTATCGTCGAGCCTGGAGACACCGCCTTCTTGGCGCACTACTACGAGCAGTATCATCAGGGTTTGGAGTTAGCTCGAGAGGCACTGCCTGCGCTCAGCAGGGTCTCGTTCTAGCAGGGTCTCGCCGCCAAAGTGCAACGGACGTTCACAGCCGCGAGCGATGCTCTACGTTGACGGACGGCCCCTTGAACCCGGTATGCAGACACCGCACGGTGCGCGACGAGAGTCTAAACCGGCCGCGAATTGTTGTCGTAGTTCGCTACCGATGGAGTCGGCCGAGCCACGCGGACTCGCCGAAGGACAAAACTACGGAAGGTATCGGTGATATTGTTCTCACCACGCTCTTCATCGGTGAGCGCATCACGCAGAACATAGATCCCAGCAATAAACCACGGCACCGCACCAAAGACCCAGAGAATGCCGGCAGCGATCTGCTGATCAGCCAAGAGCGACATGGTGCGATAGGTACCCATCGCCCAGTCAAAGGCTGAGTACCAAGCACCCGACGATAGCCCCAGTAGGATTGCTAGCAGCATGCACGACATCGAGACCGAAGCGATGTGAGCGAACCTCAGAATGCCATTTTCGTGATAACGGCGCCGTCCCTGATCGATCGCGACGTACCACATGAAGACACCAGCGAAGAAGAAGGAGAACATCATCAGCTCCATCCTCCCCGACGACTGCATCGCCCAATCAAAGGGACCAGGGACGTGCCAGATCCACATGGCGCTATCGAATGCGATCACCGCCGCCCACGGCGAGCTGACCACTCGCGCGAAGCGCGCTACACGATCATGAGAAGCAAGTCCTCGGTACCCCCGCCGCATGCGTTCCATCAGTGGAGCTGGAACTCCTTCGGCCATCTCTGCCCAAGGATCGGAGATAATCAGGAAGGGTGGGGCAAATACCATGAGGTCGAGGTGCCAAATCATGTGCACCCACTGATAGACCATCGCCCACGTTGGAATCGGCGAGAAGAAACCTACCACCATGAAAACATTCGCGATCAACATGGCAAGCGCCCTGCGCTCATAACCCGCCCGAATCTCCGGTGACATCTGGGTGCGCATACGACGAATGTGTCCCCGCCAGTAGGCAGCGATAGGCAGCCCACAAAGAATGACCGCGTACCAATCGACGTGCCAGTTATCAACGACGTAGCCGAGAACTGAACCCGCCTTCACAATGACCATCGACATCGCCATTAGGTACACGTGCAAACCCAACCTCTCAACCCGTTTACCTTGTAGGCTAGCAGACTCGCAAACGTTAGGTTCGAACCTACTCAACAACGAAAGGTCCCACCCTGAATGTATGCAGGCATCTTTGATAACTACCATTCCGCACCGCTAGATCGAGCAGGTCAACGATGACCACGCCACGCATTGGCGTCATTGGCGGGGGACAGCTTGCTCGTATGCTCTTTGGCGCAGCCCTCGATCTCGACCTTGCGATCTCATTCCTGGTGCGCCCGGGCGACGAAGGTATCGTAGGCCAAGCCGCCAACGTCACTGTCGACGAGCTGAACCTTGCCTCGCTCGAACGCTTTGCAAGCCAAGTCGACATCCTCACCTTTGAACACGAGTTGACTCCCGTCGACGCCCTCAAGGAACTCGAACAGCGAGGTATTTGTCTCCGGCCATCTGCTGACACAATGGCCATTGCTGCCAACAAGCTGGCCCAGCGAGAGCTCTTCCAACGGCTCAAACTCCCGATCCCCCGTTTTGTCAAGTTGAATGCTGACACCGTCTTTGAACTGCCCTGTATCGCGAAAGCGATCGCCGGCGGCTATGACGGTCGTGGTGTCCGTTGGATCAACGAACCCGCAGAACTCGATACTCTCGTCGTGAGTGATACCCCCTGGCTCCTTGAGGAACTCCTCGAAGTGGACACGGAGATCGCGGTGCTCACCGTCTCCACGCCCGAAGGAGACATCACGACCTATCCACCAGTGCGAACAATCCAACGCGACGGTATCTGTGTGGAGGTGCAGTGGCCATCTGGAGCAACCGACGAACTCGAGGGTAGGGCACGGGCAATCGCCACCGCGATCGCCCGTGAATTGGCCTACGTCGGCGTCTTGGCCGTCGAGTTCTTCGTAGTCGCCGGCAAGCTGTACGTGAATGAGATTGCTCCCCGAGTACATAACAGTGGCCACATGACGATCGAAGCGGCTTCGACATCACAGTTCGAGAACCACCTCCGTGCGATCGCTGGACTTCCGCTGGGTCCTACCAACTTCACCACACCCGCAACGATGGTGAACCTATTAGGGAAGCTCGGGCCGCTCGAGGCCTACGAACCGCCACCGAACACCCGCCTCCATCTCTATGGCAAAGAGGGTCGACCAGAACGCAAGGTCGGCCATGTAACTGCGACGGCGGCAACCGTCGCCGAGGCCGCGCAGCTCGCCCATCGAGCCAGAGATAAGATCTGCATCCATGAGTAATGCGCATATCGCAATCGTGATGGGATCGGACTCCGACTACTCGGTGATGTCCCAAGCGGTAGAGGTCTGTAACGCCTTTGCGCTCCCCTACCACGCACAGGTCCTCTCCGCACATCGCACCCCACACGATATGCTCGACTTCGCAACCACTGCAGCCGAAAAAGGCTACAAAGTGATCATCGCGGGTGCTGGTGGCGCGGCCCACCTGCCTGGGATGCTCGCAGCAGCCACCGTTTTGCCAGTCATCGGGGTGCCCATTCGCCTTGCGAACCTCGAGGGCCTTGACTCCCTTCTCTCCATCGTGCAGATGCCCCGTGGAGTACCAGTCGCAACCGTAGGAATCAACAATGCGGCCAACGCAGCGCTCCTCGCCATCCGCATTCTTGCGACCAGTGACCCCATACTCGCAGAGCAAATGGAGCACTATCTCAAGACGAACGCCGAGGCATCACGCAATAAGACGCTGCCGTTGACGCCTTAAAGACCTGGGGGGACCCGGACCTCACAATCTCCGCACCAGACCCCTGCCAGGGGATGTCTGCACAAGCCCATTGCACCAGATGGAACCTGTATCCCTGGGAGAGTTTCCCATCGCACCATAGAAATTGCGCCATCAAAGAGGCCTACCATCATGCCTCGCACGTTGTGGCGACAGGCCCAAAATCAACCCGAATGACGAAAGGAGCAACATTCGCACACGGCAGGGTTACCAGCGCAAAGTCGTGCAATCCGAAGTATTGTCTACACCCTGACTACATCCTGGCCCGGAACCAGGGACCGTCACTGCGCTCAGTCGCGAGCCTTAGCCAGAAGTTGTGCACCTGCGCTTGACGGCCAATCCTGGCCACGCATTCGCCACTGACGCTCGACCCCGACCTCCCCAGGCGCTTCAGGCTCACGTTGGCACGAACCGATGATGGCATATCCAAGGCGCTGGGGTACCCCAGCGCTCGCATGGTTGGCCTCATCATGGTGAATCTCAACCCGATCAACACCTGGGACGGAGAAGGCCGCTTCAGTAAGAAGAGCGGCAGCTAGGGTCGCGACCCCTCGACGGGTGTACCGAACATCGACCCAGTATCCGATCTCAAGTGCACCTTTACCCACTCGGGCATGAAGACCAAAGCAACCCAGGAACGGGTGCTCGTCATTACATGGAATGTAAATTGCCTCGGTAACGAGTTCTCCGCCTCGCCGTGTCTGAGCTGCAACCAGCTCCTCAGCCATTTCTTGGGTGTAGTCAGTTGCCGCCCACGGCATCCATGGTCGCAGGTGGGCCTGAGAGGCAGTGACCGCCTCAAAGAGTCGCGGAACGTCACTCTCCTCGATGAGACGGCATCGAAGCCAACCAGCACTCTGCATCTCAGGTAACGCAAACTGAAACCCTTCGCTACTGTCTCGGTCCGACATCATTCATTCACCTTCCCCAAAGAGTTACGTTTGCCAACAAAACATGTCCTGCCACCACCTCGGCGACACCAATTCAGTCCCCTGCCTTGTAGAACCGCCAGGGAGACCTCCGTCAACACCCGACTTCACGACACGATCTATCTATAATCACCATCGGGACAATCACCATCGGGACAATCGAGCTGACGCTCTCTCTTCCCACTGGTGATTGGAGTGACTCCGAGACAGTGATGAGACAGAGAGAACTCCACGGCCTAGTTTTGCGCTTGCGCCAGCTGGTAGAGGACCGTACACGAACCTCTTGGGCTAAGGGCTCACCATGGCAGAGCGCAGTCCGACCCCCGTTGGAGCCAGCGCAATCCACCTCAATCGTGTATCCACCAAGTCAGCCTTCAGAACACCTCCCATACGATGGGGCAAGCACCCAGGGAGTGAACTACTGCTGAGAGTGATAGATCGGCGAGCCGACCGGTGCCCCAGCGTATCCATTCACCGTGTGGCCAACGGCAGGATACTGCCAGGAGCGCTCTCCAAGAGATCCTTGCTGGGCGAGCACTCCGCCGATCATCACGATCACAATGATCGCGATCAACACCAATAATGCCGCAATCGGCTTTGGAATCTTATGGATCTCGGTGTCCACTACTCCCCACCTTCCCTTGGTTGCACGGACCCAAGTATAGGCAACGATGGGCCAGATGGCAAACTCGACGATCTAGCATGGACAGGACGAAGGGGATCGGGTGATCGCGGAGCGAAAGCTCTGAGGAAGGTCGGGGCTCCATAGGGCAGGATGCTGGCTAACGGCCAGTCGGGGTGACTCGCAGGAAAGTGCAACAGAGAACAGACCGCCGTCGGTTGTCAGCAGCAATGCTTGACCCAACGGTAAGGGTGAAACGGTGCGGTAAGAGCGCACCAGCAGCTTCGGTGACGAAGTTGGCTCGGCAAACCCCATCCGGAGCAAGGCCAAATTTGAGTTAGGGCTGCCCGTCCGTTACGACTCGTGGTAGGCCGCATAGATGGATGATCACCCAAGCGCAAGCTGGACAGAACCCCGCCTACAGATCCCCTTCGTCCTCGGCCACGAGCAACGCGCCGCACTCCTCGCATGGTGGCAAGGCTGACGGATTCGATGCGACCCTCCCGCGCAGCGCACTGGAGAGGGCCATATGGCAATTACCACAGTAACCACCATGCACCAGTGCGAGCGCTGGCCGTACCCCTCGCTCATGGGCGGCTCTGATCAGCTGGGCAGTAGGTTCGGGTAACTGAGCAATCAACGCATTGAGCTCAGTCAGTTTTGCCTCACTCTCGGCCATCAGCTCGCCGCGAAGTCGCTCCTGATCATCTAACAGGGTAGCGTAACTGGCTCGTTTGAGTTCGAGTTCGGCAACCGCATCCGCGAGTTTGACCTTGCGCTCCTCGGACTCCTCCATCAACTCAAGTTCGGCCTCTTCGACCGCATCGAGCTTGCCTTGCAGCACCTCGGTCTCATGCTCGATCTGGGTTACTTGACGATAATCACGCGCACCCTCTGCGGCCCGAACCCGGTGGAGTCGAGCCGCCAGATCAGCCTGTTCAGCTGCTAGCTCCTCGGCTCGCGCAGTTGCGGCCACCTCAGCAGCTTCGAGGCTCCGGACCTGCTCTTCGAGTCGGGAAATACTCTGCTTGGCCTCCCTTCGCGCATCACGCAACCCGGGTGCCTCTAGGGCTGAACCGGTGCGCTGTAACTCCGTCTCCAACTGAACGACTTCACGAAGTGCTGGCATAGATAATTACGCTAGCACCCTAGCCCCAAGACTTGCGGCGACCTCGATCCAAAGACTTTCTGGAACCACGGACAGGAACCGTTGCAACTAGCTTCCCATGACCATTGACCGCGCATGCCGCAGAGCCACTTGCGAACCGTGACAACGCCGCGACGATCGGTGAGAAACAGCAGTACGGGATGCAGCCATCACACCGCCTCCTAAATGCCGTAGAGTAAGCGATCGACCAACTAGTGTATCGGCTGCTGAAAGAGCATTGCCACGCTAGGACGACCGTCGTTGGTCGTCATCTCTTGCAGGACCATAACGCACCACGCATTCGGCCATTCATTGACTTCCCCACCACATCGCCCCCATCTGGGCCGGGCCGCAGCATGTGACACAAACTGAAGCAAAACGTGCACCCTGGATCCCGAAATGAGCAGGATCAGAAGCTGCCATTGCTAGCAGATGCTAGCGAGGACGACTTCGAACTCCCTACGCTCAGTCGCTAGCTTCTCCCACGCTCAGACCTCCCACTCGGCGCGACCGTATCTGTTGGTACCCAAGACCAGCGCACGATCGTCACCATTGCAACGTTCCTACCATCGATGGCGCGCTCACGATTGCAGGCAGCCCCGATAGGTCGCGCAACGATCGTTATTGAGCGATGCCGACGATCGGGGCAGAGAGAGGGTGGGTTCCACTCAGACCAGTGAGGCCATCGGAGTAGGTGTTGCCAAGGAAATCAGCGTCACCGAAGCTGTAGATGAATCCTGCCTTGGTCGCCATCCAGTAACCGTCACCATTGGCCGTTGGAAGGATGCCAACCACCTGAGAAACGAGGGGATGGCTACCACCTAGCCCACTCAGCCCGAGCGAGTAGGTATTGCCGTAGAAGCCAGCATCACCAAAGTTAAAGATACCACCATCGGCGCCCACCAACCAGTATCCACCGCCATTGGGAGTCGTCGCCATAGCAACAATCGGGGCAGAGAGGGGGTGTTTCCCACCCAGACCGGTGAGGCCATCGGAGTAGGTGTTGCCGTAGAACTTCGCATCGCCAAAGCTAAAGATTCCGCCGTCCTTGCCGACCAGCCAGTATCCACCGCCCATCGGGTCTTCAACCACGCCGACAATCGGAGCTGCAAGCGGCCGTGATCCGGTGAGTCCGGTAATGCCGTCGCTGTAGGTAGTACCGTAGAATCCCGACGCGCCAAAGTTGAAGACACCACCGTCAGCGCCAGCGAGGTGATAGCCCACCGCAGGCATTCCAGTTGTCACCGAAGCACTTGTCAAACTTGTAGCTGGCAAAGCGACGCTGCCAGAAGATACCGCGACCCCAAGGAGACCAGCCAGACTTAGTACTCCCAAACTAGCCATCAAACCACCACGGCGAACTTTCATTGACATCTCCTCGTCTCGGTGCAACCGGCATCAGTAGAAGACCGATCACACTGGTCCTTCGAAACCGCCAACGAATCTGGATGCCAAGAGAAGACGATTTCTTCCGCATCGTCGCGACCGAGGAGACACACAGTGACCCTGCGACGTTGGATGCAAGCGCTCTGATGTCTCGGCGTACACGTGCCAGCAAGGAGGGTCACGAGACGAGGGTGAGTGATGAAGGCACCCTCTCATCGAATGCGTTCCATTCCACTACGCATAGAATCGCCTGGTGAGCCCCAATTTTAGCGACCGTCCCCTTCCTAGATGACGAACCAGGACACAGGTAAACCCACAAAGAGTTATCCATCGCACAGGCGTAACCTGCGGGTGGTTAGTGGGATTATCAGAGGTAGCGACCCGCGCAAACACGGCAAGCATGCATCAGAGCCAAGCCGTTCAGTGGGTGATCAACAAACCATGTCACTTGTTCTCACTGACTCGCTCAACTGCTACACCGAATAGGTTGGGTTCGTCCTCATCACCCACAAAGGGCTGATCTCCTTGGAGCCGTTGCCTGCTCACCAGCAGAGCATCACGCTCTGCTAAAGACCGCTTGTTCCTTGTCGCGACGGTTTCAGCCTGTTTGGGACCGAGGAGCGAATGCAGTATTGATGATCACCAGGGCAATGGTCTACGGGGTGACGGTGGCAGACTCCCGGACGACGATGGTGCGAGCAACACGGTCCTGTAGCGTCCGTCGCTCCGGATCAAAGAGCGCTGGCAAATAGCCAAGGAATATCACAGCCATCGAGACAAAGGCGATGACCAGTCGAATGAGGACAATTCCTGTCTCAAGCTCATTGCCGTCCGCGGAGACCACTCGTACGTGCGCCGCACGCGCTCCGAGCGTCTGACCGTTGACCATGATTCGCATCACGACGAAGTACCCAACAACAAGAACGATGTTGATGGTGTAAATAATCGGACCCATCTCAAAGCGAACAACCGAGAAGATCGGGTTTTCAAGTCCACCCATGCCTCCGAGTAGTAGCTCGACTATCAAACTACCAAAGAAAACGATCAGCGCGTCAAAGATAAAAGCTTCGACTCGACGACCGATCGAAGCAAGCTCCGCGCCCGGTACTGCATCACTCACTCTGTCGCTCCATCCCACTCGTTACATCCACATGATCGATCGCTTGGATCCATCGGCGCTCGCGAAGCGCCAACACACCCCACACCACGAGGCCCAGCACGCCAGCAATGGTACCAGCGATCGTGACATCTGCCCAACCGCCGATCCCATAAAGTATTGAGGCAAGACTGGAGCCGAGCACGCCGCCTAGGAAATAGAAGACCATGTACACCATCGTGATGCGCCCTTGCGCTCCTGGTGCGAGCTGATAGATCAGACTCTGATTCGACAGCTGTGCACCCTGGATGCCAGCGTCAAGGGTTGCCGTCAAGACGATGAACAGCACGATCGAATCGTGTGTCAGGAAGAAGGCAAAGTACGACAATGCAATGAGCGAAAAGGAGACGACCGTCGTGAATGCAGTATGTCCCCTATCCGCTAAGGCACCGACGACACGAGCTGAAAGCACACCTGCCAACCCGGCGAAGCCAAAGAGCCCGATCAGGCCCGAACTGAGGTGATAGGGATGCGCTGACAACGCAAAGGCCATCGTCGTCCAGAAGATCGAAAACGCGCCAAAACTCAACATCCCAAGGAAGGAGCGAAGACGCAGGATCGGCTCCCTCTGCAAGAGACGGAAACCATCACGCCACATGTCAACAAAGGCAATTGCATGTTTGTCTGCCTCTGCTGGAAGGCGTAGCCAGACAATGAGTGCGAGAATGGCCGAAGCGAGGGCCGCGACAAGAAAGACGCTGTGGTAACCAGCGAGATCAGCGAGCGCCCCCGAATAGGTGCGCGCGAGCACGATGCCCGCCAACAACCCAGCCATCACTTTTGCAATCTCAGAGGATCGCACCTCCGGCGGGGCTGCCGCCGCCACGTAGGTGACGGCCAGCTGAGCGACGACCGAGAAGATGCCAACCCCTATCAGTGACACACCCAAAGGGATCGTACCGGTGACGAGTCCCGCACCGACATCGAAGAGGCCAGCCAACAACAGTGACAACACGATTAAGAACCGCCGGTCGAAGCGATCGCCAAGCGGAAGCAAGACGCCGAGACCGACGACGAAGCCGGCCTGTGTGACGGTGATCAAAAAGCCCGCGTTACCGCCGGAGAGATGGAGCGCGACTGACACGATATGCAGCAATGGCTGCAGATAGTAGGTATTCGCCACCCCAACACCAGCCACAATCGCGAGCAAGAGTGTAGGTATGCGCTTATGAGTCATAGAGTTACTTTGTTTACCAGCCTATCAGGACAGGTAGACTTCTAGGGTACCTCGAGTAAGGAGCACGACCTATGGACCCGATTACCGCAATCATCGAGATCCCGCGCGGATCCAAAAACAAGTACGAAGTCGACCACGAGACCGGAGCTGTCTGGCTCGACCGCACCCTCTTTACACCGATGAGCTATCCGCTCGATTACGGCTTTATCGATAACACCCTTGGAGAGGATGGTGACCCGCTCGACATCCTGCTCCTCGTCGACGTGCCGACCTTCCCAGGGTGCCATGTGAAGGTCCGACCAGTGGCATGCTTTATCATGTCAGACGAGAGTGGGCGCGATGTAAAAATTCTTGGCGTCCCCGCCAAGGATGTTCGTTATGAGCGCTACCAGGAGTTGAACGACGTGCCGACGCATATCCAGGACGAAGTCGAGCACTTCTTTAGCCACTATAAGGATCTTGAGCCGGGTAAGTCAGTCACCATTGAGGGTTGGCGCGACCTCGCCCAAGCGCATGACGAAATCGAAGCCTCCGTCAAGAGGTATCAGCATTGATGAGCACCGTTGACCAGGAGCGCCGTTCCCAACTCGAAGCGCTGATTACCAAACTCCGACCTGCCGTACAAGCCGACGGCGGTGATCTGTACCTTGCCTCCGTCGATACCGAGACCGGCAGGGTCGTCGTTGGCCTCTCAGGTGCGTGCTCAAGTTGCGCGATCTCGACGACCACGGTCAAACTCGGTGTGGAACGTGTTCTCAAGGCCAAACTCCCCTGGGTCACCGATGTCGAGGGCGATCTTGACACGTCACTCGACTTCGAGGAGAGCGCGCGCCTTGGCACTGGCGCCTATGTGCCGATCTCGATTCGCAAGAGCTGACCCGTGGGGGTAGTCGAGCGCTCAGACCATTGTGCGACCGCG
The DNA here is from genome assembly GCF_027364955.1 of Ferrimicrobium sp. NCBI lineage: Bacteria > Bacillati > Actinomycetota > Acidimicrobiia > Acidimicrobiales > Acidimicrobiaceae > Ferrimicrobium > Ferrimicrobium sp. Next base: position 26,292 of record NZ_DAHXOI010000004.1, on the reverse strand, counting down.
ATCCTCAGGATCAATCGGGCCCAAAAGAAGAACGCACTCAGGCTTGAGGACTTCGACGAACTCGCAGACGCACTCACTACCGCCGATCACGACCACGCAGTGCGGGTGATCGTCGTCACTGGCACCGCAGATAGCTTCTCTGCAGGCGCCGATCTCAAGTCACTCGCCAACTACGAGCAGAACCCCCTTGCCCATCTCGCACGGGTGCATCGCTGCGCACGAACACTCGCCACCGTGGCAAAACCAACCATTGCTGCTATCAACGGCATCGCCGTGGGAGCTGGGCTCAACCTCGCACTCGCCTGCGATCTGGCCATCGCCGGTCGCTCGGTAATGGTAAGCGAGATTTTCCTCGATCGAGGTCTCACGCTCGATTACGGCGGTTCGGCACTTCTTGTCCAGCGGATTGGACTCCATCGAGCCAAGGAGCTGGCTTTCTTCGCCACGCGGCTGGTCGGTGAAGAGTTACTCGCCTGGGGCCTGGTCAACGCCGTGGTCGATGACGACCGCGTCCTGTCCACCTCGCTTGAGTGGGCCGATCGGCTTGCGCAACGCTCACCCACTGCCCTAGCTCTCACCAAATCCCTCCTCAACCGTGCGGCAGCTTCGCTGACCCAAGCGATCGACCTTGAAGTGATTGCCCAAGTGGCCGCACTGTCGGACCCAAGTATCGCCTCGACCCTCACCAACTTCTAACTCGAGGCTTTTGCGATGGCCGAAGAGGGTATCGACCCCATCACCAAAGCAGTCGCCGAGATCCGTTTCGTACAACCCTACCAAGCGACTAAATGGTATCTCTGCCCGGGCTGCAACACCGAAATCCCACCGGGAACCGGGCACTTTGTCGTCGTACCGATCGACAATGTCGAACTACGTCGTCATTGGCATCGACGTTGTCTCAACTGGGAAGCAGAACACGGGCGGATCTAATGCAATAGCATTGATACAAGGACCAGCAACCATGACCCAGAGAAGATCTTTGACGGGTTCCGGGCATCGAGGGTTGGGGCCAATTGGACTGGTTGGGATAGTTGTTGAGATATAGATTCATACGCCTTCAAGCGCCTCGGGGGTTAGAGTGCAGGCGTCCCCTTGGTAGCACCTGGTGAAGGATTTAACCGGTCGCGCCAGCGAAGGCTTCAGCCAGGGCCTGAGGGAGAACAACCAGGACTCCCGATCGCCCCAGTGCAAACTGTGCCGGCGAGATCCAGTGGAAGGCCCCTCCCTTATATATCGAGCGGAACTCGATACTACCCGACAGGCAGTTCAACAGCGAACTCTTGAGCTCGGTCGCTGAGGCACAGTTGTTGACCAATCAATAGCGCAAGGACTACAACCAAACCCGAGCGTGTAGCTCCCTTGGATACTTACCTGCGCAAGTGTTCTTGGCCCTTGACGTGACAACCCAGCGGATGGTACTCACTCGATCAGCGGCCAAGTACCGGCAACAACGCCTACATGCGAAACCTACTTCCGAGTCGAAGCGGCATAGGGCCTAGATGCTAGTATCGGGGGTCGTCGCGCGAACGAAGTGGACTAGACACGACGGGCCTTGCAGATCTAAACCTGCTCAAAGACTCCTTGGTTGCGCTCCAGGAGGCCTGAATTCCAAAGAGCTAATCTATGGTTGTGCATCGGGAATCAATTGACTACTTGCGTGATCGACGTCGCATTCAACCGCACCTTGAGCGCACGAATAACAAAATGTTGAACCACCTGCACTTGTCCAGCCGCCGTCTTGAGATTGACTGCGGCAGTTCCAGCGATAGCATGTCGACCATCGATTGTTTCTGACAAGTTCGCAAGTGAATCAAATCCTTGATAACCATGGAGTAACGGAGTAACTTCACGCGGTGAGTCATGACTCACCGCAACGAGCTGGGAAACACTTTGAGCACTCGCTGCGTGCAACAACGCGATTAACCAGTTCACCTCAGCACTAGCCAACGAGTAAGGGGCGCTGGATCCCGACCATGACGCGGATGGTTCACCGGTGATAACGAAAGAACCCATCGGGAGATTGTTGGCATCGAGGTTAAGGTTCTCGCTCGCAATTGGCGGGGGAATGCCAATGGGCCGAAAGTGATCCTCCCTCGGGATCCTCGGAACATTGTCAACGGCTGACGATGCCACCAGTGTTGCACCCACGAGGTATCGATATGACGTGAGGTACAGAGCATTGAGTGGCCAGCATGCCTCAAGAACGACACTAGGCGTTGCAGTATCGACCACTGGCGAACCTGTATGGACAACTTTGTGCCAGTCCACTCGATAGACCTGCTGTTGTGTCGGAGTATCAACCTCAACAAGACTCCCGCGTCGCAGACCTCCGAGACCAGAGAACCAACTCACGTTATGAGCGGCGATGATTGACGTTCCTGCCACACCGGGCATCACACTGGAGGGGAGATGTCCAACCGCAACATTCAAGACGTTATCGCCAACTCCCTGCTCCACCGGTGCAACCAGGCTGATCCCGGGAATCCGGAGCAACGCAATCACCCCGGTGGGCCATGGCTTTCCTTGTCGGGCATCGACAACCGCTCTGATTTTCTCCCCGCCAACAATCGATGATCGAGCATAGAACAGCCCAATCCTGCCGACGAGAAGCAATCCCAACGCCACACAGAGCGCGCCAATTCCAAAGAGCAACTTTAGACCACGGCCAGTCCTGCTGTGGCGTCCTCGCAACCGAAGCATCACCAACGCCGTTGATTACACATCAAGATAAACACCGTTCGACAATCGCTCCTCTCCATTGTGTCGGCGGGAACAGCGCAAACATTGAGGTCAATCCAGGACTCGACCTTCATACACGTCGCTCCTACCGACCCGGACCCCCGATTGAGCAGGCAACCGCGCGTATCACGAATCACATCAATCGGCTTTTCGCATGCGAGCCGACCCCACTTCTCTACCGACCGGAAAGCCGCTCCGGAAAGATCGATCAACTTCGTACTCGTCTCCCACCAACCAAGGGAAATATCAGTCGCAACTAGAGCTACTTCGATCCACCCCTTCGCGTCGTCAAAGCAACCATCAGACGGCTTGAGTCGAAGGCATCCGAGCCTCCTCGCCATGAGGCGTGCCCACCAGTGCGGGTGGATCAGCTATCAGTCCGGCTATTCGATCACCGTCTCCCGCCGAACCCACCTCAAGAAGTGACTGGGACATTGGTCGTGGAGCATGGAACTCAACAGTTTTCGCCACCGGTGAAAGAGAGCCCCGCTCACCATGGACTGACTTGGTTACCCCGGTAAAAATTCCTCGGCCGTGGCCATCGAAAGATCGTCGACATGCTAGCGACGTGCGCACCACTCCAAGACCATAACGGATCGACCGTCGAAAGCTGATCGAGGACGAGTCCGGCGAATAACGAGTTGGACAGGAAACCTCTCCAATGCGTGCACCACTGGCAACCGCATAGGCCAACGCCTCGCTATCAAAGACGAAATCATTGGAGAACTGATGGAAGGGCATCGACACAAGCAGATCTCGCGAGAAGGCGCGCAAGCCTGTGTGATACTCAGATAATTTCTGTCCCACCACAGCATTCTCAAAAGCTGTGAGAACGCGATTAGCCAGGTACCGCCACCAAGGCATCCCACCTTCCCGGGCACCATTACCAAGAAATCGTGATCCAAGTGCCATGTCGTAGTGGCCCGATGCGATGAGACCAGCAAGCGACGGAATCAAGCGGGGTGAATACTGATAATCCCCAAGCACCATGACAACAATATCTGCATGATCATCTAGCGCAAGCCCATAACAGGTCCGCTGATTGGCACCATAACCTTGATTCATTTTATGGGCAACGACCAACGCATTACAACTCTTTGCTCTTTGGAGCGTATGATCATGACTCGCATCATCGACCACAATGACCCGGTCCACAACACCAAAGTCAATCTCGGCACTAGTGGCCTCAATGTTCCGCTCTGCGCTGTAGGCAGGAACCACCACGACTACTCGTTGACCCCCCCCTAACATGATCTATCCCCATCACGCTAATCCTTTCCTCTTTTCGACCTAAATGACCAAGACCAGAACGGTGAATCCTTAGCCCTGGCCAATTCCAGCGAACAAAGCCGATCGCAGAACCGCCACACCCTCTCGGCCACTCCCCATCCAGACCCCGTCGAGAGTGACGGCGGAACCCTTGGGCACAAAGACTCGCAACTCGAAGGCATCTTCGGGAATCGGGGGTACAAATCGGGTCTGGAACGGAAATATGCCATCGGAGAACGCCGCTGATGGCGGCGTCAAACGCGGAGTCACAAACGGCATCGTGATGAGCTCCGTCGACGCGGAGCTGAGGAAGCGCTGAGCGACAAGGGCACCGGCCGGATCATCCCAAACCTGCAGCGAAGCCTGCCCTGAGACTGAGAGCGACACAATCGCCTCATCGCGTGTCCTCGGAGGAAAGGCCACGGTAAAATCCTGGAGGGCAAACCCAGGCCCGTGAAAAGACTCGGCACAACCTTCATACGTTCCATGCAGCGGCGAACGGCTAGTGAGACTGTGAGCGAGTGAGCCACAGACACCGGTCGCCCCAGGTGTGAGTTGCACGTCGCGCGATCCTGGGCCCGGGTTCCAACGAACCCAGTAGACAGGGCCCGAAAACACCTGCAATCGGGCACCAGGAAGCTGCGCCACCATTGAGACTTCCGAGAGCAGCACACCTGGACCACAGTACTCTGCACCAACTTCAGGCGCGACAACAACGTTTAACGGAATTCCATGCGTTGGAACAATGGTGCTTGACCTGCACTTAAGAGGCTGAAATTGTTGGTGTCGAGTAGCAAAGTCACCGATAATCCCGTTCGGAGCAACGACCTCTTGGCGAACGGGTATCTCCGCCTCGATCGTAGCCAGCGAAGCTCCCGCCTGAGCAGAGGGGGCGATCCCCACTACGTTCCCCACCAGACGTGGGGCAAAGACCACCACCCAACCGGTGGACCACACGACACTGGCTATTCCTACAGTTAACCCAACCGCTCGTCGGTGACGGGGACCGTAGAGCCACAGTAATACGCCAACCGAACCGAGCAACAGCGCGTCGCTCACAGGAACAGTCTGAAAGTTGCCTGCGTACGCGAATTGCACTGGCGTCAGCCAAGCGGCCAACCCTACTAATGCCATCTGCCCTACTCCTTCAGCGCTGAAGACCCCGAGCACCCCGGCGGCCCCGATCAGGGCCCAGACGTCGGGAAGCGATCTGAATAGGCGATCGAGCGCTCTGGCTGGGTGATGCAGAACCCCGATCGCGATGCCAGCTAAGTGATGATGCCCTGGCGCCAACGCCCCATAAAGCACCGCTGCACCACCCCAAGCATCCGGTGGAAGAATACTCCCGGGTGCCACTAGGACGAGTCCACCGGCGACGATAATGACGGCACCAACCTGCCAGCGTCGTCGTAACAGCGCAGCGATCCCAAGCCCCACCACCACCAATCCACCGGTATCGCCAGTTAGCAGCAAGAGGGTAACCAGAACGACCAGCCAGAGGGTGCGACGTCGCTCGAGGGCGATCGCCGCCAATACCAACAGACATCCTTGGAGGGCCTTATCGTGATAGTCAAAACTTGCCGACCAGTAGAGCCAGATGTCGATGAGACCGAGGAGCGCTGGTACGAGGGTGAGCACCTCAAGGCGCGCGCCTGAGATACCACGCTCTCGCCCTCGCACCCAGGCATAAGTGGCCACGATCGGACCAATGAGGGCCAGGGGCAAGGCCTGGAGAAGAATCAACAACGTGATCTTCACAGGAAGATGAAGCAGACCGACGAGCAGCAGCGCCAACGGCCAGGTGAGGAGATCATAGTGATTCCTCATGAAAGGAGAGTATGCAATACCAACGAAATAATGAGGATTTAGATCACCACGGGCGATGGCACTATAGGCACTTGCGTCGACGGAATAGTCCCAACTCAACGCTCCTCCCTCAACGATCCGCAGCTCCTCAACGCAGAGGATCACAAACTGAAGGAGACCAAGTCCCCAGGCGACCTTGACCACCCCATCGAGCGCCCCCAGTCGTCGCACCAAGCGAGCCCCACGATTGCGCAATCCTACAAGAGAGCGTATCGGTGGTGCCTCGCTGATGACGGTAGTCATCGTTCACTTCTCCTCTGGACAAAGCGAATTGGCACGATTTGGGAATAGCCGTAGGGGTAGAAGCCCTGGGTCGACACGAGGTTTGCCTCAAAGCTGATCGGGTCTGGTTGTGACCCATGATCAACGATGCGAAAAACTGCTACTCCCCCGGGTCCGGTCAACTCCTCCACCGGAGTGGCTCCGGGAGCAGAACGATTGATGGCGGCACTCCCGTACAGTAGACCTCGCTGGGCATAGACCGCCTGGCCGAGATAGACAGGAACGCCAGCCTCGCGAACGCGTTCATCGAGTCGATTGACCAACTCCGCATCCAGGGTAACGGTCTTGCCAAACGAAATCGGGTGGTTAAGTGCATCCGGAACGAGGACCACGTGTAGCAAACCTGGCTCGTAGAGGGCAGACGGGGCAACGAAGTTCTTTGCAAAGGACACCATCTGAAAACCACCGGCTACAGATGGCTGAGCAGGAAAATTCGGTGCGCCGACGACGACGGTTTTGCTGGAGTGCGCAGGAATAATCGTCGGTCCTGACAACCGCACCCAGGGCGAACTAAAGGAGCCTGCCAATTCGGCCACGTAGTTAGGTGTGATCGGGTGGTTCGACGAATTTGCAACCGCCAAAGTCACCCGGTCAATCGTGGCGAGTTGGCCAGAGGTATGAACGCCAACAATGCGAACCCTGAGTGGTGGAGGGGAGGCTACCCAGAGTACAAGAGCCCCCAGCGTGATCGTCCCCAACGCCGCAAGGGTAATCAATAATGGGCGTCTCGATAGTTCGACACGACTCCGAGGCCAGCTCCCTAGCGCCACCAACGCCGCGGGAATAAGGTTGACGAAGTACGAACCAAAGGAGCGGGTCGCAAAAAAGAGGGCCAAGACTGGTAACGCAAACGCCAACCAACCATGTTGGGGCCAGGCAAACCAAAGAATGACAAGGCCTCCAGCCATATAGACGATGGATAAAAGCGTCAACCAGGAGAAGCCGCCGCCGCCAACTCCAAACGCCAGGGTGAGCGCTATTAGTCCCTGACCCGCCGGCACCACGGAGGAATCAAAGGGAGTGAGGACCCCTGCGAGCCAAGCGTGTGGAGCCCATAGGACAAAGGGAACCTGCCAGACCATGAACGCGGACGCAGCGATCGTCACAAAGAGTCCCAACCGAGTCCACGCAGCCCTCCACCCCTCCCTGTCAGCAACGACAAGGAGCACGACTTCAGCGAGAAACGGAGCGATCAACCAAGGCGTCTGCTTGATCGCCATCGCAGTACCGAGAAGCAGCGGTGCGATCCAGCCCCATCGACTACGGCGCAAATAGTGGGGCATTGACGCAGCCACTCCAACCAAGAGCGGAACATAAAGCGCATCTGTCACTCCGCCAACCGCATAGGCAATATAGGCAGAGAGACTTACTAAGACAAGGACCAGTGGTCGCCAGTCGTTGCGGACCGTGACCCAGGTGAGCAAAATCGTTATAGCCCACGCGGTAATGTCTACGATCTCCCCCGCCTGCATGTGGATCCCGGCCAACAGCATCGGTACGTAGACAAGGAATGAGAGCGCAGGGTAGGACAGGCTGGTGACTGGCGATCCATTGAAACGCAGGGTATAGGCATCTGGTGATACCTGATAGCGAGGAAAGGCGTTAGCAAGAGACGCTCGATAGGGATCGACTCCATGCAACAGGAGATGGGCTGCATACTGGTCAAATGCGAGTTCATCCGTCGCGTAGGCGGGAGCCAACAAGATCTGCTGCCAAGCCCAGGCGACGAACGCTCCAAGGACAACCGCCAAGATCACGTAGTGAACAAATCGCGCCCTTGGCGAACTTGCTAGCCACGGAGATGCAACAGCGATGCCAAGACCCGATGCCACCGCACCCACATCAGCTACGCTGAACCACACACCCTCACCGACGCCTAACCCAAAACGAAGCCCCCAGAGGACGAGAACCGCACCGACCAGCATCCAGGGACCCGCACCCTGAGCGACACCCGCAACCCCCAGACTGGGACTTATCTCCTCTGATCGCTTCTCGGCCACTTCACGCGCAGGAAGTACATCGAGGGTTTTCACGACGTCGACGCCACCTGAATATTGGCCGCATTTGGCAAGCTCGCGAGTTCAATCAGATGTTGACTGGTAAGGTCAGTCTGAATGGCAACTGCACCCTTTGGTGCTGGCAGCACGCGAACGTCGCGTTCAGTCGCCAGGTCCACGACAGCCACATTGCGAATTTGAGCAGAACCCTTTAGTACAAAGAGATGGTTTCCACCAGGTCCCATAGCCAGGGCACGGCCTGAGTGTCCCACGATGAAATCTCCAATCTCCTGACCGGTTGTCGTGGTGTACACAGCCACGACCCCCTGTGATTCCAGCCCATACAACTCATTCGGGGTTTGCAACGACGATGCAATCGCAACGGTCTGTAACGCTACCGGGATAGTTGAGGAGGCCTCACGGGTTGCAACGTCTAAGAGGGCAACGGCACGGGCACGGCTGGTACCCTCGAGGACGAGAATGGATCCTCCATCGCTACCCACGCTCAACGATAGCACCGGTTCCGCGACAGGAACGGAGGCAAACTCACGGCCGCTCTCGGCGTACAGTTGCACCGCTCCTACCGAGCTGCCCCCAAAGCCAACCGCGATATCACCATTGGGCAGCTGAGTGATCGACTGTGCAAGATTCGAAACAGAAAAGCTCCCAATCTCTTGTTGATCAGCGATATCGTAAAGGAACACCCCCTTCGAATGGTCCGTCCCAGCAAGCACCGCAATGGTACCATTCGATTGCAATGGCCCCATCGCCAGGGCATCCGAAGAGACTGGAATAATCTCACTGGGACGCTGGTGGGTTGAACCAGACGCAGGACTCTTGTGGGCAGTAGATGCTGTCGCAGCACCACAGGCACCAAGTAGCGCGCCAAGGCCCAGCGCCAGCACTCCGATCTGGTAAAACTTAAACCTCAAGCCTGTCGGCGCCTTGATGCAACCATGAGCGAACCGCCAAAAACGAGAAGCAGTCCGGCACCAGCAGCCTCGGGAAGGAAATTCTTTCCCGTTACGGGAGAGGTGGCTCCTGGAACCACTGAAGAGGAAGACGCCGGTGTTGCCACCGCAAGGCCCGGGTCGCTGGTGACGGTGATGACCGCCTGACCGTTCGTTGCCGTCGCATTATTAACAATGTAAGGATTCCCGACAACAGGATACTCAATCACCTTGGACTTTGATGTAATCGAACTCGACTGAATAGTGACCGTCACGCCTGACGCGAACGTGCCAGAGAGCGCCTGCCCGGTGGCACTGTCGAGCACTTCAACACCAACACCAGCTCCAACGGTGTCCCCAAAGAGCCCTAGGCTCGCGAGGGAAGAGGTGAGAGAGGAGAGGGTGGGCTCGGTCACCACGAGTTGGACGACTACGTTCCCGAAGGCACCTGGGGGTACGGAGATGGTTACGTTCGAAACGTTGGAGGTTGCATGAAACGTTTGCGTCTTCGACGAAGGAGCAACGCTTTGGCTCAGAACGGTGGTTTGGAAACCAGCAATGGGAGCCGGAGCTGAAGGACTGCTTGGAGTAGGGCTACCACTGGCCCATGCAGCCGGTGTCATTCCCAAGACTGCGACCAACCCCGCCACCGTCGAAACGGCTACTCCCCGCACCACAGCTCTCATCAACCAACCTCCTAGCAACCTCAATCTTCAAAGAAGATAAACCTGATCGATCTCCCCAAACATTGAGAGAAGGGCATTCACCGTCCATTCCAAATGTCAGCGTCAATCGACTACCTAAGCTGTCGGCAGATCTGGATCCCTTCTTAACGTCCATCTACCACGAACGTCCACATAGGTGACCGCTGGTCCCACGCCGCAATGGGCCAAACCATAAGCAATCGTGAACCAATAGAACGCTTGCTGTCATTCCATCATGAGACTCCATCCCAAAGCCCCGATTGGCACCATATTCGCGCTCCTGTGGTCTTATCACCACTATGTCGATTTATTCGCACCACCCCAATCGATCGGGTCCAACCAATGACTTGCTATGACTGACTCCAGTGCCCTAGCCATCAGAGCCGAGACATCGTAAATCATCACCAGTGACGATAGGAGTCGGATGCGCTGTTGGACTTTACCCGTTGAGATGAGTAGCCAATCGGTAAGCGCTCGTTGGAACACACGAATAAGCGATCACAATACCGGAGCGCCTATAAGGGAACTCATGGCTCAATTCGCTCCACGCAAACCGCGTGTCACCAAATTGCGTCCTATGGTTCAACCGAGTTTCGCTATTCAACATGAGCACAATCTTGCTTGGCAATGCGATCACATCCAACGGTTCAAGCCATTCCGACGGCTTGAACCGTCAGCAATCGTTGCTAGCAGTCGCAGTAGACATCACGAGGCGGGGTCGTCTACCCCCGCAGCACGCAATGCCTGATCGATGTCGGCCCAGAGGTCCTCGGTCGCCTCGAGCCCAATACTGAGCCGGACCAGACCGGCCGGGAGTCGCTCCTCACCGCTGTACTTCGAGCGTCGTTCAGCAAGACTCTCCACGCCACCTAAGGAGGTGGCATGATGAAAGACTCCCAACTGGGTCACAAACCGGTCTGCGCGGTCTGCGGTGTCGAGAATCAGCGACAACAATGCACCACCTGCGCTCTGCTGACGACCTTCCCCGACGAGCTTCTCATCAAACCCAGGGTAACAGACCGCCTCGCGACCAAGTCGCTCGACGAGCGCATTTGCCAGCCATTGTGCCGAGGCCGAGGCATGACGAACTCGCACGCCGAGCGTCTTGGCGCCACGAAAGCAGAGATAGGCCTCAACGGGGCCGATGATCGAACCGACCACCGCACGAATCTCAAAGAGCCGCTCGGCGAGCTCCTCATCAGCGACAATCACCAAGCCAGCGAGGACATCAGAGTGCCCAGAGATGAACTTCGTGGCCGAATGCACGACGATATCCGCCCCGAGCCTCAGCGGGCTCTGGAGGATCGGAGTGGCGACGGTGTTGTCAACTGCGAGCAAGGCACCCTGCGCGTGGCAGGCCTCGGCGAGCGCAGCGATATCGTAGGCGACCAAGAGGGGGTTTGACGGTGACTCAATCATCAACACATCACCCTCCTGCAGGGTGGTGAGCCCACTAGGGTGGTGCAGGGAGGCCTCCGAGACGTACGTGCACGGGATCAGCGCACGCTGATTGAGGAAATCCGCTAGATCGCGGGAGCCTACATAGGTGTCCTCGGAGATGACCAACCGAGAGCTCGCCAGCAGTGAAGAGGCAAACATCGCCGCCTGACCTGAGGCAAAGGAGACCCCGGTGCCACCCTCAAGCTCCCCGATCAGGGTTTCGAGTGCCTCCCAGGTGGAGTTGGAATGTCGACCATAGACAACTCGCTGCCCTTCATAGTAGGTCGCGTTCAGCGATACCGCAGGATTGGGGCCATGCAGGCGATCTTCGACCACCGGAAGCTGTAACTTCGTAAAGGTATCCATCTATCCCCATCACTTCGGAGCCTAAGCAGACGGTTTTGCGATCTCCTCGATGTTGACATCTTTAAACGAGATGACTCGGACTCGCTCGACGAAACGGACTGGACGATACATATCCCAGACCCACGCGTCTTCGAGCACCACATCGACGAAATTGACACCCTCTTGCTGTTTTGGCTCGACCTGTACTTCATTCGCCAAGTAAAAACGGCGCTCCGTCTCTACTACGAACTTAAACAGGGGAAGTACGGCCTTATATTCCTGATAGAGCGCGAGCTCCACCTCGGTCTCAAATCGCTCGAGATCCTCGGAACTCATGCCAACCAAAACCTCGGCCCGAACAGCGAGTGGTTCATCGCTTCTCTTTGATCTTCGCCGCCTTACCGATTCGGTCGCGCAGGTAATAGAGCTTTGCTCGTCGAACGTCGCCGCGTGTGACGACCTCGATCTTCGCAATAATCGGTGAGTGGATGGGGAAAATGCGCTCAACGCCAACACTGAAGCTAACCTTGCGTACCGTGAAGGTCTCCCCAAGACCGGATCCGTTCCTGGCAATGACGGCCCCTTGAAATACCTGGATACGCTCTCTTGAGCCCTCCACCACGCGAACATGAACCTTGAGCGTATCGCCAGGGGCAAAGTCGGGGATATCCGTCTTGAGGGACTCCTGGTCTAACATGTCGGTGGGCTTCATCGCTCCAAACGCTCCTTGTTCATAGTTTGCAACAGTTCATCATACCCGTAGCGATGGAGGAGCTCTACCTCTTGGGGCGAGATCCCCCCTCGAGCGTCAATCAAGTCAGGACGCCGCTGGAGGGTCCGCACGAGACGTTGTGCGTAGCGCCAGCGGTTCACCTCTTCATGGTTGCCCGACAACAACACCTCGGGGACCTCGTGCCCGTCAAGGACCCGTGGGCGGGTGTATTGGGGATATTCAAGCAGCTGGTCGAGGGCGAAGGACTCCTCCCTTGCACTCTCTTCGTTGCCGAGCACACCAGTGAACAAGCGAGCGGTCGCCTCGATGATCATGAGCGCCGCCAGCTCTCCTCCGGCTAAAACAAAATCACCAATGGAGATCAGTCGATCACACGCGTCCTCGATGCGCGCATCAAAACCCTCGTAGCGACCACAGATGAGCGTGAAACCATCTGCCTGACTCAACTCGAGCGCATCAGCTTGGCGAAAGGTCGCACCAGCTGGACTGAGCCCAATGGTGGGCCGAACCACCCGTGGATCAGCCAAAGCCCGCAGCACCGGCTCGGGCATCATCAACATCCCCGGACCGCCGCCATAGGGGGCATCGTCGATGGAACGACGAGGATCATCGGTGTAGGAGCGAAGATCGAGCACGGTGACCTCAAGCAAGGAGCGCTGGGTGGCTCTCCCCAACACCGATGCGTCGAGGTACTGCTCGATCAGCTGGGGGAAGATGGTCACAACCGTGACCCGTAAGGTCATAGCTCGAAGAGCCCCTCAGGTGCCTCGATGAGCACGTGCTCACCTTCGACCTCAAGGATGAACAGAGTGGGCACCAAGGCCCCGCTCTCGAGTACCATCAACTCGCTCGCTGGATTCGCCTGCACGGCAACAACGACCCCATGCGCAAGGTGATGCTGATCGATGACCGACTTGCCGATGAGTTGGCCAACCAGGGTAACTGGTGGCTCATCGAGGGGCTCTGCATAGAGCGTGAGACCGGAGTAGCGTTTGGCCTCCTCCATGGAGTTCACGCCCTCCAGCCGGACTAAGAGCCGATCACCCAGTGGGCGTACTCCCGAGATTACAAGTTCTTGATCAAGTCGAGTGATGACACGTAGGCCCGGGTGAATACGCCCAGGAACATCACTTAAGGGACGTAGGTAGAGTTCGCCAGCCAGTCCATGACTGCGTCCGAGTTGAGCTACCTCAACCCTGTCGACGGGGTCGGTCGTCTCTTCGTGGTCCACCACGCCTACCACCGTTATTTCCACCCCTCGAAGGACGTCCACGACCACCGCCTGGGCGGCCGTCGGAGAACTCAACCTGGGCGCTCAGGCCAGAACGCTGAGCAGCAGCCCCGACGATGGTGCGAATAGCCGTCGCTGTTCGGCCACCACGCCCAATGACCTTACCGAGCTCGCCCTGGGGTACGGTCACACTCACCTTGACCTCGCCCTCATGAGCACCCTCGGCATGGCGTACCGTGATCTGATCCTGCCCACCTCGTACCAGCGAACGCGACAGGTAGCCAACCAGCGAGCTAATGTACTCGCCTGATTGGGTCACCGAGCCAGCGGGCTCAGCAGCGTTACTCGCCTCAGTAGTGGCGACGGTGTTTTGAGCCTCAGGAGCTTCATTCTCCTGGCTCGTCTCCACCAGTTCTTCATGCATGACCTCTTCATGCTCGGTCATTGTTCACCCTCTTTGCTTGCTAGCTCTAGAATCTTGGAGACACGCTCGGTCGGGGTGGCACCCTTGTCGATCCAGCGCTTTGCCGCATCGACATCGACGTGGAATTTGGACGGCTCATTGCGCGGGGAGTACCAACCGATGATCTCGAGGAATCGGCCATCGCGAGCGACGCGCGAGTCAGCGACGACGATCCGATAGTGCGGTTGCTTCTTCTTACCGGTGCGAGCTAGGCGCAACTTGACTGCCACAGAACTTCTCCTCAACAAACTTAGTCAACGTTGGAAACGATCAACCTCTAAAGTGTAGGCGCTCGCCGACATCTACCTGCGCTTCTTGCGCTTGCTCTTGGCACGGCTACGTGTCGCCGATGGTGGCCCTACCCCCATCTGGCGCATCATCTTATTCATATCTCGGAACTGTTTGAGCAACGTATTGACCTGCAATTGGGTTGTCCCAGAACCCGCCGCAATGCGGGCCCGCCGGGAGGTGTCGATCATCGTCGGGTTTTTGCGCTCAGCCTTGGTCATCGAGGAGACAATTGCCTCGATGCGACTGATCTCACCCTCATCGATCTCCTGATTCTTGAGCTCCTTTGGCACACCTGGCAGCATAGAAAGCACTCCCTTCAAGGGGCCCATCCTGCGAACTTGTCGGAGCTGTTCGAGAAAATCCTCGAGATCGAAGTTGCCAGAGCGAAGACGGTCAGCACCCTTCTTGGCGACCTCCTCATCCATGGTGTCCTGAGCCCGTTCGATCAGGCTGAGGACGTCACCCATCCCAAGGATGCGTGAGGCCATCCGGTCTGGGTAGAAGGGCTCAAAATCCTCAAGCTTTTCTCCAACGGAGGCAAACGCAATCGGTTTGCCCACCACCTCTTTGACCGAGAGGGCGGCACCACCACGTGCGTCCCCATCGAGCTTGGTGAGTATGACCGCCGAGAGTTCAAGTCGCTCATCAAAGGCTCGCGCCGTCACTACCGCATCCTGGCCGATCATCGCGTCAACTACCAGAAAGCGCAGATGCGCCTGGGTAGCCTTTTGGATCTCGCTCACCTCGTTCATCAACGCATCGTCGATAGCGAGCCGCCCAGCGGTGTCGATGATCACGACATCGCGGGCGAGTCGCTTGGCTTCAGCGACGCCCTTCGTGGCGACCTCTACGGGGGTGCTGGGTTCGCTAAAGACAGGGACACCCGCCTGCTCGCCGAGGATCTCCAGCTGGCGCACCGCACCAGGTCGAGCCAGGTCAGCGGCGATCAGATACGGAGAGCGTCCCTGTCGCCGGAGCAAGAGGGCTAACTTGGCCGCAGCAGTCGTCTTTCCCGATCCTTGCAGACCCGCGAGAAGCAGAATCGTCGGGGGTGTCGAAGCGAAACGAATACGGTAGGTGTCCTGCCCAAGCACATCGATCAACTCGTTATGTACGGCTTTGACCACCTGTTGACCAGGGGTTAACGAAGGCGAACTCATGGCACCAACGGCTGCCTGGCCGACCCGTTCGCTGATGAGGTTCACGACGCCGATGTTGACGTCAGCCTCAAGAAGGGCTCGACGGATCTCGGCGAGCGCCTCGTCTACGTCGGCTTGCGTAAGCCTGGTCTTCCCGCGAATACGCGATAATGCCCCCTCGAGGCGTTCTCCAAGAGTCTCAAACATCCGAATCTTCTCCTAGCAGCGCAGCGACAAAGGCCTTGGGATCAAAGGGGGCGAGGTCCGCCAACCCCTCTCCGAGCCCCGCCAGTTTAATCGGGAGGCCGAACTGGGACTCGATAGCGAGTGCTACTCCCCCCTTGGCACTCCCATCGAGTTTGGTCAGTACAATCCCCGTCACCTCCGCGGCACCGTGAAAGACTTCGGCCTGACGCAGTCCATTCTGACCAGTGGTAGCGTCGATCACCAACAGCACTTCGGTGACTTCGCCAGAGGACTTTGCCGCCACACGACGAATCTTCTTCAACTCCTCCATCAAATTGGTCTTTGTCTGCAAGCGCCCGGCGGTATCACAGAGCACCACGTCACTACCGACGGCCCTGGCATGCTCAATGGCGTCAAAGATCACTGAGGCAGGGTCCG
Organism: Ferrimicrobium sp.; assembly: GCF_027364955.1. Lineage (NCBI taxonomy): Bacteria > Bacillati > Actinomycetota > Acidimicrobiia > Acidimicrobiales > Acidimicrobiaceae > Ferrimicrobium > Ferrimicrobium sp. The sequence continues at coordinate 10,219 of NZ_DAHXOI010000004.1, read as the reverse complement.
CTCCCGGCTGGCCCGAGACCACCTCGACACCGGTTAAGGCTGCCCAGACACCGACCTGTTCGGTAGCCGCCGCTCGAAAGGTGTCACCTGCAGCGATCATGACCGAACGCCCAGCTACGGTCAACAAGCTCGCAATCTTGCCGATCGTGGTGGTCTTGCCGGTACCGTTCACCCCCACCACCAGTATGACGCTCGGTTTTGTCTCCTTTGAGAACTCGAGCTCCCTCGTCGTGGCCAAGAACTTCGACTCCAGCAGTTCGGTCAGTGCTTGGCGGAGCGCGCTTGGCGATGGGCTTTTCCCGAGCTGGGATCTCAACTCGGCGACGATCTCGGCGGCCAACGACGGCCCCATATCAGAAAGGATCAGCGTCTCCTCAAGACGGGTCCATTCTGCAGCATCGATGCCCGCATCACTTGAACGCAATCGGGAAAACAGCGAGGCAAACGGGCCGCGGGAACGAGTGAGTGAGGCGCTGATCGAGGCTGGTGGTGGAATCGTGGAAGGCGAACCATCGCCTGTTTCGGCCTCACCAGGCGCTGCATCCTTTCTATCCGGGACGAGAGACTCCGGTGGAGCGTCCCGAGAGGAGACACGAGTGGGGTCCTGGTCATCGCCAGTTTGGCTGTCGATCTCGGGAGTCTTGGTCGCAACCGCTGTTGCGGCGGAGCCGTCAACCTGGCGTCGACCCGAATGCGAACGAGTCCGAACAAGCGCCAACCCGAACGCAAGGATGACAAAGAGTACGACAAGGATAAGCAGTGATTCCATTGCTACTCATCGTAGACCCCTAGGCATGGCATCTTGGCCATCTACCTTCGTCACACTCGTGAGCGCCGAAGCGAAACCGGTGTCCTCGGCTAGCTCAGCCGATTGGCAAGGGCCGAGATACCCATGGTGTGTGCACACCGGCCAGTCATAGCTGCCACCTCGCAACGGTGAAACCCGTCATTGCCGGGCCGGTCAGTCATCTCAACCAACGTCGGGAAACTCACCCTCGATATAGTCTTGCGGTGCATCGGTGAGCACATGGCGAACGACCGTAGAGGACCCCCGCGGTGACATCGATATTCCAATCAACACCGCCGCGACCTCCATTGTCCTGCGTTGGTGGGTCACCACGATCACCTGGCAGTCGCGACTCACATCTTCGATCAACGTTGCAAAGGCAGAGAGATTTTTGTCATCAAGAGCGGCCTCAACCTCATCGAGTACCACAAAAGGGACTGGCCGTACTTTGAGCACGGCAAAGAGGAACGCCAACGACACCAGCGATCGTTCTCCGCCTGAGAGCAGTCCGAGCCGGCGCACGCGCTTGGCCGGTATCTTGATGTCGAGGCTGATCGGACTCGTCAAGGGGGCCTCTGGGTCATCGAGGAGCACCGCTCCGCTGCCTCCACGAAACAAGCGCTCCATCAGTCGATCGAACTCGACCGTGACCTCAGCGATCATCGCACCAATACGAGCCGACATCTCGTTTTCGAGCAGGACGAACGCCCGCTGTGCCTGCTCATGGGCCTCGCGTACGTCAGTGGTCTCCACACGAAACCGCTCCAGCTCCTCCTCGAGTTCGGCTAGCTCCAAGGCTGCCAATGAATTCACCTGGCCCACCTGGGTGATCTGACCCTCGAGCTCCACCAGAATCGCCTCAGCGACCGTTGGTGCGATACCCTCGGGCAAGACCGCTTGACGGATATGCGCCAGTGGCATACCTGTCGCTCGCTGCGCCGCCTCCTCCTCGGTGAGGAGCCGGCTCCGCAACCGACTCTCCTCGGTGGCATGGTGCAGCCGCAGATTGGCGAGGTTTTCACGCTCGAGCGCCCGAAGCGCCTGTCGCTCCTTTGCAAGTGCGTACTCTCGCTCCTCTTCGGCCCGCGCCGTGGTCACTCGATCCTCGAGCGGGCGCAGAAGGTTGCCCTGTTCGCGGAGTTGGTCAGCGAGCGAACCGAGCTGGCCAAGGAGCGCACGCACTCGCGCTAATGGTGCCACCTGGTGCTGGCCAACCCGCTCGACGCGCTGCTGGAGAGCCGTCTCTCGTGCTTCGAACTCCGTGAGTCGCTCACTCGCAGCCTTGGATTGGGCGGCAAGGTCCGCCGCTTTGAGACGAATGCTCACATCGCGACGCTCAAGCTCTCCTCGCTTGTTCTCGTACGCTTGCATTGTCTGTCGGCGTTCTTCGAGTTGCGCGGTTGCGACTCCGAGTTGTGCATCGATTTGGGCGAGTTCTGCATCGACATCGAGGAACTCCTCTTCGGCGTCCTGAGGACTATCCTGCAAGAACTCCAGTTCGACGGCGAGTGTTCCAGCCTCCGAACCCAAGCTCGCCAGACGGCTCGCAATCTGCGCCTCCTGTCGGGCAAGCGTATCCACTTGGGCTTCAGCGGCTGCCAACGATTCCTGCAGGGTCTTGACCCGTGATCGGGTCGTGCTCACCTGTGCAACCATCTCTTGGCTCTCACACATGAGCTCGGCTAGTTCTCGCTGATGCGTAGCCAGCTGCAACTGCGCAACCGCGCGTTGGGAGGCACCGACGCGGAGCAGACCCTCGCGATAGATGGTCCCACTCCGATCGACCATCGTCCCCTCGTAGTCGCCCTGGCGAAGGTGCGCAAGCACGCTCTCCACCAAACGAACCCCATGAAACCGCGGACCCAGCCAGCTCGGCGCCTGTTCGAGAAAGATCGACGCATCATCGGAGCCACCGCTCACGGGTACATAGCCCACAAAGGAATCCCTTTGTTGGGCGTCCAAGGCAGCGAGTAGTTCATCGATGGTGTCATACACGTGGGCGTCACTGAGCTCCCCAAGCACCCCTGCGACGGCCTGTGCGAGTCCATCGCGGGGGACGAGGGTCTGACCTAGCGAGGTGGCCGCGTCGCTCCCTGCAAGCTTGAGCAACGAATTTACCTGGGAGCCAAGTGCGCGCAGCTGACCCTGTAATTCTCGTTCCCGACCACTCGCCTCCGTCAGCTCCTCTCGCGCGTTGGCGAGCTCGAGTCGTTGGGGATCCAAACCCGCGGCGAGATCTTGACGCGCAAGCACTACCTTGGCGAGTTCAGCCTCCCGCTCTTTGCGTTCTGCCTCGATCGCATCGACGCGGGCACTCGCTCGTGCCCAACGTTGTTGGCGCGACTCCTCCTCAGTGCGGCGGCGCTGCTCTTCTGCGGATCGTCGGCGCTGCTCCGCCAGCAGATGCGACCGCCGACCACGCAGCTCGGCCACCTGGGCCTCAAGTTCAACGGGGCGGGCGGGGGCCTCTTCATCAAAGTGATGTCGTTCAACCCCGAGCTCGACGCGTTGTGCTTGGAGCGCCTCGCCTTCGTGCTCAAGTGCATCGATTCGTCGGATCACGTCACGTTTGGACGCCTCAATCCGGCCGATCTCATCGCTCATCATGGTCAGTTCCGCATCGCTTCGAACGATCCTGGCCTCGAGCTCCGTGAGCGGAGACATCGCCGCGAGCACCTCCCCACGCAGGTCAGCCGCCTCTTGCCGGGTCGCCCGCAGGCGAAGGAGCAGCGGCTCCAGCATCGAAGGGCGCTCCTGGGTGTCACCTTGAGGCTCCTGGAGTTCGCTCAGCCGAGCGGCAACCTTGGCGAGCTCCTCCTCAGCTTGTTGTGCCTGTGCACGGTAGTCCTCAAGCCGTCGCCTGAGCACCCACAGTGCGACCGCATCCCTTCGCTTGGTCAGCTCAGCTCGTTGTTCATAGAGCGAGACCTGGGCACGTAACGGCTTGATCCGACGGCGCAACTCCCTCTCCTTGACCGACACCTCATGGAGACTCTGGGTCACACTCTCGACATGGCGCTGCGACTGGTTCAATCGCCGACGGAGCGTGGTCACCTGCGCCGCATCCTCAAGAACTCCGCGGAGCTCGTCCCCTTTCGCGTTAGCGAGTGACTCGATCTCCCCCTGAGAGATAATCACGTGCTGGGTCTTACCGAGATTCGCCTCGCTCAGCGTGTCAACCAGATCCACCAGACGGCACTGCGCGCCATTGAGCCGATATTGGGTATCACCAGCGCGGGTGATCACGCGACTCATCGCAATCTCAGCCATCGGTAACGCTACCTGATGGTCCCCATTGTCAAACTCGATGGTCACCTCAGCACGCCCCAGCGGCTGGCGGCCATCGCCACCGGCGTAGATCAGCTCCTCCATCTTTGCCAGCCGCAGCAACCGCGGGCTCTGCGCTCCAAGAACCCACGCCAATGCGTCAACAACATTGGACTTACCAGAACCATTCGGTCCTACAATCGCGGTCACCCCTGCATCAAACTCGATCGTGACCGAGTCAGCGAAGGATTTAAAACCCATCATCTTAAGTCGCTGGAGTCTCACTACAACCTCCGTTGGCACTTTGGGCAAAAATGCGAATACCTACCCTGATATCGCAGACGTTCGATCACCGTGTAGCACAAGAGGCAGCGCCGCTGCTGGCGCTGATAGACAAGAAGCGAGGGATAGTAGCGACCCACCCCCTCAAGGTTGCGATAGCTGCGATCCATGAACGTCGATCCCTCAGCGTCAATCGCCTCCTCGAGCACCTGGTGAATCGCACTGGTCAACGACCACAATCGGTCGTTCCCCATCTGGGCACAGCGCTCTTCAGGGTGGATACCCACTCGGTAGAGCACCTCGTCTGCGTACATATTGCCAAGTCCCGCCATCACCTTCTGGTCCATGATAAAGGTCTTCACCGAGCGTTGGGTGTGGTTGAAGCGATCGGTGACGTGTTCGGCCACCCTATGGGGATCGCCGAGCAGATCGATTCCCAGTCCATTCAGCTCCGGAGCATATGGCCACCGTGGGAGCCACTCGTGAACCAGGAACACCTCACCAAAGGTTCTCGGGTCGACAAGAGCGAGTGTACGCCCACTCGCGAGTGTCAGAGCAAACTGGGTGTGGCGCCCTAGCTCGCCGCCACAGCTGAGGCGCAAGTAACCCGACATGCCGAAATGAACCACGAGGGCTGATCCATTCTCCAGACAGATTGCGAGAAATTTTCCCGCTCGGTCGACTCGTGTCACCCGCTCGGGCCGCATCCGCGCAACGCCCATCGCATCCCCACGACGCAGGACCCTCGGTCCTAAGCGTGCAACCGTCTCTGCCACATCACCGACTATCCTGGCCGCCAGCTGGCGTCGGATGGTCTCGACCTCGGGCAGTTCAGGCACCGGGTAGTGACCCCTTTTCCTCATTGGATTGCGCACTGGCGGCCTCTGCGGCCTCCTCCTCGGAGGCTGAGTAGGCGAACGAACCAACCACCTCCAGCTGCTCGAGCGCCGCTCGACAGGCAGCCTGTTCAGCCTCCTTGCGGGAGTGGCCGACCCCCTCGAAACTCCCAAGATCTGGGACAGATAGACGCACACGAAAGAGACGCTCATGGTCTGGGCCACTCCAGTCCACGTCATAGTGGGGCGCGCCCCGTCGGTGTTGCGCCAGCAGTTCATAGAGATGCGACTTATAGTCACCAAGGATCTCATCATCGCTGGCTTGGGCTAGCAACGGTTCAAGAACAGCTCCCACAAAACGACGCGCGCTATCGAGGCCCTTGGCCTCATAGACCGCCCCGACGATGGCCTCAAGGGCGTTCGAGAGGGCGTTAGCACTCTTGGCATCCGTCTGACCGACGACTAAGAGTTCTCCGAGACCGAGCTCCTTGGCGAGCTCCCCAAGGGCGACACGACTCACGAGTGCCGCCCGAAGTTTTGTCAACCTCCCCTCGGTGGCCTGGGGGAAACGATGATAGAGCTGATCGGTAACTACCAGCTCTAAAACCGCATCGCCAAGCAGCTCCAGTCGTTCATTCGAATCGAGCGTGTCGCTAGCTCCCGATCGATGGGTGAGTGCCTGGGCAAAGAGCGGATCATCGACAAAATCTGTCGGCAGTAGTGAGAGCATCCTCACTTGGGAATTCCGAGCACGCCGGACGGTCAACGTTACTGGCTAACTCCGAGTACCTGGACGACATAGTCGACCGCATCACGCATGGTGCGAAGATCCTCAAGATCATCGTCCTCAATGCGAAACTGATGTTCCCCTTTCGAGAACTCACCCTCGATCGCTTCAACCAACTCAATCAAAGCGAGCGAGTCAGCATCGAGATCATCGACAAAAGAAGAACCCTCACTGATGCGGTCTTCACTAATCTCCAGTATCTCCGCGAGTTGATGACGAATGACTTGGAAGATCTCTTCCCTCGTTGGTGGGTTACTCACCTGTACTCCCCTCTAATCTTCGAATCGTCCCGACCACATCGGCCTGGGCGAGTTGACGTGCATTGCGGATACCACTCGCGACGGCACGGGTGTTGGAGGCACCGTGACCGATCAAAAATAATCCATTCACACCCAACAATGCGGCGGCTCCCGTGTCATCGGGAGTCATCTGGTTCCACAGCGGCAACAACTTGGGTAGTGCGAGATCGAGCACCCCGTCATCACCCGAGGATAAGGCAGCGAGGATCGCTTGGGCGAAGAGGTGCGCAGCACCCTCTAGGGACTTCAGTACAACATTCCCAGTAAACCCATCGGTGACGACAACGTCGACTCGGTCACTCATGATATCCCGACCCTCGACGTTACCCAGAAAGTTAATCGATGGTTCATCGACAAGGAGTTGATAGGTCTCCTTCACCAACGAGTTGCCCTTCCCTGGCTCCTCGCCGATGGAGAGCAGTCCGACGCGGGGTCGATCGATATTGAGACGAGCTGCACAGAACACCGAACCCATGACCGCGAATTGATGGAGCCAGGCTGGTGTGACCTCGGTGTTGGCGCCCGCATCCAACATGATCGTGGAGGTGGTTCCCGGCACCGGGAGCTCTACCGTAATCGCTGGGCGGGCCACCCCGCGAATACGCCCAACCTTGACCAGGGCGGTTGCCATTGCAGCCCCGGAGTTGCCAAAGGTAATCAAGGCACTCACTTGCTGTTCCTTGAGCAGAGTGGCACCAACCACCATGGAGGCATCTCGTTTGCGTCGAGGTGCGGTCGCTGGGTCATCGCTCATGAGGATCTCCTCGCTCGCGTGGACCACACGCACACGAGCATCCCCTACCAACGGGCGGCATGCCTCTTCAGTTCCGACGACGACGATCTCGCCACCAGTGGAGTCAAGTGCCTCAAGGACACCTTCAACGATCACTGCTGGGCCGCTATCGCCCCCCATGAGGTCGACGGCAACAGGATTCACGTGGTTACGCTTCTACCTCGAGCGCTTGGCGACCCTTATAGTAACCACAGCTTGGGCAGACATAGTGCGGTCGCTTAGGACTCGAACAGGTTGGGCAAAGGCTGGCAGCTGGCGCCATCAGCTTCCACGAGGAAGCTCTACGACTCCTCGTCTTTGCCTTCGACGTAGATCGCTTAGGAACCGCCATGACCACTCACTCCTCTGTTGCTATGATGTGCACCGCCTGGGCAACTTCGCCCAACTGCGCGTACCCTCCGGAATTCAAATTGACCAAGTAACTCTAATCGCTCTGGCTACGAACCATGTCAGCGACCCGGCCAGCTGCGACACGTGCAAAACGCACCGTATCACCTCATCCGACCCACCTGGGCGCCGAGCAAGAACAAAGGATCCTGGCACGATGGGCATTTGTCAGTACGACGCGCTCGACTAGAGCTGGTCGAGTGCAGCCCAGCGGGGGTCACCGCTATCGCCAGAACATCCACAGGGTCCCTCGTTAAGATCAGCCCCACAGTACTGGCACAGGCCCTTGCAATCGTCTCGACAGAGTGGGACCGGCGGTAAGCCTAGTACACAGAGATCGCTGACCGCAGCCCGGAGATCAAGGGTCTCTCCTCGAAAGCCGTAGTGTTCTTCCGTATCATCACCCTCAGCGAAGAGTTCTCGCGACCGACCGACCACCTCGCCAGTCACCTCTCCAAGGCAGCGCACGCACTCTCCCACATAGCTCGTATGGACTTCGAGTGAGACAAAGACGCCCTCTCCCACCGCCTCGGCGCGTCCATCGACGCGAATCAATGCATCATCAGGGATCCGTGACGAGGTAACAAAGAGTTCGGGAATACTTCCCTGCAGTACGAAATCGAAGGCACGATCACTGCCTTTAAGCAGATTCGAAACCGAGATCTCAAAATCATGCACCGTTCTCCTCGCCTTCCTCGTGCTTGTCCGGAGAGGATCCCGGCTCACCGGGTTGGAAAAAATCACCTGCCGACTCGGGTTCTGCGGCTCGGGGTTCTGTAGCTCGGGGTTCTGAGCTGTCTGCGAGTCGTTGCCGTCCACGTCGCGTCTGGTCTAAGAGATCCGAGAGGACAATCTCAAAATTAGCCAGACGACGATCAATGTAGTCCTCGGTCTGGCGCTTCAAATGATTTGCCTGTTCGCTTGCCTGTGTACGGATACTGTGCGCTCCGGCCTGCGCGGCCTGCATGAGCTCACTCTGTTCAATCATCGCCTCCGCTCGCCGACGTGCCTCGGCCAAGAGCTGCTCAGCCTCAAGTCTCGTTCGCTCTAGCACTTGGGTTCGCTCCGCGAGCACCTCGCGAGCCTCGGCGACCTCCCGAGGGGATGCATCGAGGCAACGATCGATGAGCTCGAGTGCCTGATCACGGGGGATCATGACCGATGCCGAAAGTGGCACCCCTTTGCCATCGGCCACCATCGCTCGTAGTTTCTGGAGTAGTTCAGTTATCGACTCTGGCTCGGCTGCTGCGGTCACGATCGTTGGTTCCGTTCGCGAAGGGCTGCATCAACCGGCTTGGGTACCAAGGACGCAACATTACCCCCATAGGCGGCCACCTCTCTGATCAGTTTCGATGAGAGGTACGAATACTCTGAGGAGGTTGGCACAAACAGGGTGTCGATGCCGGAGAGCTCCCGGTTCATCTGGGCCATCTGGAGCTCGATCTCGAAATCTGAGACGGCCCGTAATCCTCGGACAATCACCGTTGCTTCGACTTCCCGAGCGAGGTTGACGACTAACGATGCCAGTGCAACAACGGTAACGTTCTCCATGCCCTCAACGGCGAGCCGCACGAGCTCCATCCGTTCTTCAAGCGAAAAAAGAGGACCCGCCTTTTGGGGGTTGCGCATCGCGGCCACCACCACCTCATCAAAGAGCCGGCTAGCCCGTTCGACGACCTCAAGATGACCGTTGTGGAAAGGATCAAAGGACCCAGGAAACAGCGCGCGCCTCATGACAACGTCACCACCCTCTCTTCTCTACGTAGATTCTTAGCTGCTACCACCTGCAAGGGTCGCACCCCGTTCTGCGCTCGCGCCTTGTTATGAACTCGTGCCCTGTTGTGAGCTCGCGCCAGGTTCTCGCCAACTGAGTTGCAACTGGTTTGGCGACCGGCCAACCGTTGCGCGACCTTCCCTAGGATCCAGGTAGCTTGAACCGTCATCACTGGCATGCCCCTACCATGCACCTCTGCACCACGAGCGCTCTGACCAGCCTCGCACCCCATCATTTTGTCCCCTTTGTGACTCGCGCAAAACCACTCTGCGATCATCGGACCTCTTGCCCCTCATGCTCAACTGGCTCAAAGAGCCCCAGACGCGTGTCTCCGTAACGACGCCACCAGCACACCTTCCAACGTGGACCAAGCGTCACCTCGCTAGTAGACTCTACCACTACGAACCGAGCAGATGGCAACCTCCGGCCAAGCTCTTCAAACCCTGTGTAGCGATAGGGTGGATCGAGGAAAACGATCGTAAACGCATCGTCACGCAGACGATCGAGACACCCGAGGGCCTCCATCGCATACCAACGCATTTGATCAGTGATACCCAGGACCAGCGCCTGTCCACGTACCTGCTGTGCCAGACTGGCATTGCAGTCGTTGTAGACGACCGAGGAGGCACCCCGCGAGATCGCCTCAAAGCCAACAGCCCCTGATCCTCCGAAGAGGTCTAGCCAGCTCGTCCCCTCGAGGGACATCATGCTCTCGAGAATGGAAAACAGTGCTTCCCGTAAGCGCTCCGTCGTCGGACGGACCCCAGCGGGAACACGGAGCTTCAACTTTCGCCCGCCTAAGGTGCCTGCGACAATTCTCACCACAGTATCGCCTCTTGCCTCTCTCGACCATAGCCACCCCCACGTGAGGGCAGCCAGGATCGACGTAGCGCATCACCCCGAAGGCGATCATGATCGCTTCGGTGTCGAACAGTTAGCGATTTCATGGTAGTCCATTCCATCGCCTCGCAAGACCGCTAAGCGGCTTGCTCCGGGGCACCTGCAAT